>DATCXQ010000209.1:0-4754 GCA_036565725.1 Blastocatellia bacterium | reverse complement strand
CGGCAGCGACCCCGCCGCGCCCGTCGCTGACTTCGACCGTCACAGTGTACTCGCCCGGATTGAGGCCGGCCGTGTCGAATTGGGTGTTCGCGCCCTGGCCGATAATGTTCCCGCCGGAGCTCTTCCACGAAAAGAGCAACGCGTCGCCGTTAGGATCGTTGGCCGCGGCGGTCAACGCCACCTTGTCGCCCACGCAAACCGTGCTGGCCGACGCGCGCAGCAGGTCCGTCGAACCCGGAGTGACAGAGCCGACTGTGAGAGCCACGACAGGCGGCGCGTTCGGCGGAGGCGGAGGCGGAGGCGGCTCCCCGCGACTGTTCAAGTGGCCCAGTGAAAGGCCGAAGATGAACCCGTCCGGACCGTGAACCAAATCCTGACGCTTCCTCCAATTGACGTGGCGCTGGTAGGCGGCGCTGATCCCGAACCATCGCGCCGGGAAAATGCGGGCCCCCGCTACCAGATCGAGCGGATCGTTTTCAATCAGGCTAGGCGTGCGCGAACCTACAAATACGGTCGAGTTGACCTCGGTGATCAGTTGCAGATACTGGCTTAGCGGGAAATCAATTCCGACGCCGGCGCGAAGTTCGTTCGGCAAATCGAGCGAGCGTTCGCTCGATCCGAAGCCCTGAATGACTCCGCAACCGACGCACAGAGGTCCGAAGTTCATGTCATCGGCTCTCGGGTCGCCCTTCTTGATGAATCCGACGTTGGCGCTGAGGTTGATGTACCTGTCAAGGCGGCCGTCGACGGCCGCGACCACGCCGAAATCGAAAGCGCCAGTGCCGCGGCCGCGCTGGAGGCCGGTGTTAAGCTCCCTCGTCGTCGGAATCTTGAACAGCGGAATGAGCGCGAACCCGAACGAATTCTCCGGGCTGGTCAATCGAACCTTACCGCCGATCCACACGTCGCCGACATGGTGATCGGCGCGACGCGACAGGAAAGGCGCGAGGGGGTAATAATTGGGCCGGTTACCGGGAGGGATCGCCGGCAGAATGCCGCCTACGGGCGCGCCCAAGCCCGGGTAAACGGCGGTATTGTTACCGCCCGGACGCGCGACGAACGGGCCTCTGTTCGGGCCGGCGCATGGGCCTAAAAACCCGCCATTGCCGCAAGGGTCGGCGGTTGTGAGCGTGACAGTGTTCGTTCCTGGAATGATGACGACGCGCCCGACGGATACCCCCGGTGTCCTCACGTCCGGAAAAAAGAAGCCGCTGAGAAGGGTGGGCGATCCTGAAGTGACCACTCGCTGCCCTTCAAAATAACCGAAGACTTCTAAATGATCGCTGAACCCTATCTGAAAGTTGACGGGGTAGACCTGCCATGTGAGGTCGCCAGGATCACGATGATAATGATTGGCGAAGAATCCGATGTTGAACTCGCCCTTACGCAATGTCTGGGCGTCATAGACGGTAAAAAGCCCGGTGCCTCCAGTGACTGTCGGAGCAGGGTTCCGGGGATCTTCTGCTGAGCGCGGGGTCTGCGATTGGGCAACGACTCCAATGAGCAGGAGCGTGAGTATCAGACCGAGCGCTCTACTCGTAAAACTCATATATCCCTCCTGGACTGGGTGATATTTATTTTCAATGTTGTAAAGTCCGTATGGAGAACTGAGGGGCGTCATCTCATCCATTTACACATCCGCAAATCGTCGAGGACATACCTGCCAATCTAACATTGCGCTGGGCTGACAAAATGATTGCGCAACTGATTGAATGATGACAGGGGGAAACTTCGGGCCAGAATCTATACGATGAGGCGCGGGGTGTCAATTACAATTACAATCTTAGAAACTGAAAGCCCCACAAGGCATTGACGATTCATCCTCGGTTACTGTTGATCGTGAGTTAAAACTCTGGCATAAATCACATCTGGCCTTTTGCGCCTCCTGGAGTTCGAGGACTATCTTGATGGCCCGCGGCGCCAACTCTCACCACTGTAGGATTGCCGCAGATAGTCGTCGTTGAATGTGTAAGTATTTTATCGTTCCCCCTTCTCTAGAATCCTGAATGAAAATCCTGGATTTGAGCGAAGAGTCATTCATTCGGTTGCTCGCGCGACTCAATGCCGATCCTGTGCTCGCAGGTGAAGAATACGAAAAGCTACGCGCTAGATTGATGTATTTCTTCGAACGGAAAGGCTGCCGGACCCCCGCCGAACTCAGCGACGAGACTATCAACCGCATAGCGCGAAAGATGGAAGAAGGCCTCGAGATCGAGGACCTGTTCAAGTTCTCCTACGGCGTGGCGCGCCTTGTGCTGCTGGAACACTGGAGAGACCCCAAAAGAGAGTGGGATCAGCTCGATCAGCGGTTGTCTTCGCCGCGGTCTGATCGGGAATTTGACGAACTTCGCCTGCAGTGCATGGAAAAATGTCTACAAGCGCTCCCGTCCGAAGAACGGGATTTAATTGTCAAAAACTGTACACTTGACAAGAAAGGCAAGGAGGAGGTGGCCCAGGCCCTGGGACTGACGATGAACGCGCTCAGGATCAGGACGTTCCGCATTAGAACGAAGCTTCATGAGTGTCGCGAGAAGTGCATTAGCGGTTCGTAAAGGACCTGCGGGCTGAGGTGGCGGGCTGCGAGCCAATATTTTTGTTGAGAAATTTTCCTGTGGCGCCCACCACTATATGGTGAAAGGTCTTTTTTGAGGATGAACCACTCATCTGGAAGTGACCAGACAATAATAAGATACCTTCTTAATGAGCTGTCGGCGCATGATCAGGCGCGCTTCGAAGAGGCTTACTTAAGCGACGGAAGTTTGTTTGAGCAGGTCCAAGCCCTGGAAGATGAACTGATCGAGAACTACGTTAAGGGGGATCTTTCCGGCCGCGAGCGTCGTCGCTTCGAGCGTCACTATCTCGCCTCCGATCAGCGCCGCGCGAGAATCGAGGCCGCCAGAGATTTGGTCCAGATGTGCTCACCAAGATCATCGACGAAGACCGCCACTGACGACAGTATTGGGAGTAAGTTTTTTCCATCATTCTTGCGTCCACGTTCGCTCGCGAATTGGCGACCGGCGCCGGTTTTCGGAGCCGCGGCGGCTCTCTTGTCTCTGGTGGTGGCGGGTCTCGTCTTCGAGCTACTGAGGCTGCGGGGACAGTTCGCCACGGTCAGTGAGGAACTCGCGGCGATCGAGCGACGTGCGAAAGAATCAGAGCGGCGGCTGGTTCATGAGCGCGAACAGTTGGCTGAAGAACGCAAACAGAGCGTCGAACTGCGGGAGAAACTTGAAAATCTCTATAGCCAGTTGGACCGATCATCGCGGGAGCAAACCAACTCTCAAGCGCCGAACAATCAAATCGTTTTCCTTGCGCTGACGCCGGGTGTCAGAAGCATCATCAAGCCGGATAGGGCGGTTATATACCCCAGCACAAGATTCGTAGAGCTGCGGGTCGAGTTGGAAGAGCGGGAATCGACACCCCCCCGCTCTTATCGCGTAGTCGTGAAGGCCGTTGATGGAGACAGGGGGATTTGGACGCAGGAAGGAATAAAGCTGCGGCGGCGCAACTCCGCTCGATACGTCATGGTCAGGGCGCCGGCCGATCGTTTCAAAGCGGCGGGGGCGCAGGATTTCATGCTGACGCTCGACGCGCTGACTGCCGGAGGAAAAGGTTATGAGGAACTCGAGAGCTATTATTTCCAGGTGACTGCGAGTCGCCGCTAAGGATTTCCTGGCCCCGCCTTATCGCTATTTGGAATGAGGCTTATTAACACTTGAGGAGGACCCAACGACCATTGCGGCGCTCCGCAAGGTGTTGCGCGCCCCGAGGCGTGGGGATGTGAAGCGACTGGCCCGCGCCGTCGACGCGAAGCTGTTTCAACCACTCCGCCCGCTCCTTGGAAATGTGAGCCGGTTGCTGATCTCGCCTGACGGCTCACTCAACCTCATCCCATTCGCCGCTTTGGTGAATGGGAGAGGGCGGTACGCGGTCGAGCGCTACTCGATCAATTATCTGGCCAGCGTGCGCGACCTGCTGCGCCTGCAGGTGGCCAGAAAAAGCAGAGGCGGCCTGCTGGTGGTCGCCGCTCCGGATTTTGGAAGGGGAGGTCAGGTTGAAGAAGCAGGCTTGAAGAAACAGCAGAAAGACGCATCGAAGGGAGAAGTTAAGGCGGAATCGGCCCGGTCCGCTGTCAGAGACCTCTATTTCCCGCCTCTGCCAGATGCGGCGCAGGAAGGCGAAGCCCTGCGCGTGTTATTGCCCGGCGCGACATTGCTCACTAAACGCCGGGCGACCAAGGCGGCGCTCAGCCATATGCGCAGTCCCAGACTGCTACACATCGCTACGCACGGCTTCTTCCTGGAAGACCAAAATTTGACCTCTGCCGGCGAACCTGGCGCCGAGACGCTCACTGATGATCCTGATCGGGCGCTGCAACGACTCGAACGGCGTGGCGTCCGCATCGAGAGCCCGTTGCTGCGCTCAGGCCTGGCGCTGGCCGGAGCCGACGAACATAAGGAAGACGACAACGGAATCCTGACGGCGCTGGAGGTGACGGGGCTCAATCTGTGGGGGACGAAACTGGTGGCGCTCTCGGCCTGCGACACCGGAGTGGGGCAGGTCAAGAACGGGGATGGGGTCCACGGGCTGCGTCGCGCGCTGGTGCTGGCCGGGGCGGAGACGCAGGTGATGAGCCTCTGGGCGGTGTCGGACAAAGCGACGCGGGAACTGATGGTCTCCTACTACCGTATGCTGCAGCAGGGGCAGGGACGCGGCGAAGCGTTGAGGCGGGCGCCACTGGAAATGCTCAATAA
>DATCXQ010000205.1:0-3005 GCA_036565725.1 Blastocatellia bacterium | reverse complement strand
GCACAACCTGGCTCGTAAACGAGCCGCAGCCGCCTAAAGGCGGTACTCTAAACACCGTCTGCCGAACTTCGGGAAGCGCCAATCTCTGCTGTTCTGATTTAGACAGAAAAATGTCAGAGAGAAAAATAAAGACGTGTCCGGCGCGTCTTTATTTTTCTCTCTGACATTGTGTGTCCTTCCACCGGAGCTCTCATTCGTGTCGCAGCGCGACCATCGTATCTACTTTCGCCGCTCTCCGCGCCGGGATGTAACTGGCAATGAGCGCGACCACAACCAGCAGCAGGGCGATCGACGCGAAGGTCGCTGGATCGGTGGCGCTCACGCCAAACAGCAATGTCTTGATTAACCGTGTCAAGGCAATCGCGCCGGCGAGTCCGGCCGCCGTCCCGATCAGAATCAGGATCGCCCCCCGTTTCAAGATCAGGCTGAGCACGGCCCCTGCAGTAGCCCCGAGCGCCATCCGATTCCCGATTTCGCGCGTGCGCTGCGCGACCAGATAGGACAGCACTCCGTAGATGCTAGTGGCCGCTAGCGCCAAAGCAAGCAGGGCGAAAAGACTCATCAGAGAAACGAGGAATCTTCGCGGGGCCACCGAGTCGGCAACCCGCTGCTCAATGGTTTTGATGTCGTAAGGCGGAAGGTTCTCGTCCAGCCGGCGAATCGCTTCGCGCACGGCTGAAGCGATGGTCGTCGGGTCACCCACGGTTCGAATCACCAGCTTCGTGGGCGGCACTCCTCCTTGCATATAGGGGAGAAATATCTCTATCCTCGGCTCTTTTTCCAGACCGAAAGTCCTCACTGAGCCGACCACGCCGATGATCTCTCGGGGAACCTGGGGATAATCAGGCGTTATCTTCATCCTCTTACCCAGAGCATTTCCATCGGGGAAAACACGACGCGCCATCGTCTCATTGATGATCAATACCGGGGGCGCTTGTAGGTGGTCCGCTTCAGTGAAAGCTCGCCCTTGTAAGAGCGGAATGCCCATGGCTTTGAAATAGTCCGGGCTGGCCCTGAAATTGGCGACATACGATTCGGAGAATTTTAGAGGCCGCGGTCTGCCTTCCACCTCAAAATTCGCGCCGAAAACTTCCTCACGGCTCAGTGGAATCTTGCTGGTAGCGCCGGCGGCCTTCACGCCGGGGATGGCGCTGATCTGCTCTATTAATCGCCGATAGAACTCAGGGATCTTGGTCGGTTCTTCATAATATTGCGCAATGGGCAACGCCACCGAAACGCTCAATACATTCTCCCGCTCGAATCCCGTATCCACCGACAGGACTTTTGTCAGGCTCCGCAATAAAAGCCCAGCGCCAATCAACAGAACCAGGGAGAGCGCGATTTCGCCGGCGATCAATGCGCTCTTCAGGCTCAAGGCGCTCGCCCCGGTCCCAAGCTTCTGCACGTCGTCCTTCAGCGATTCGATCAAATCGACTTTGGATCCCTGAATGGCAGGCAGCAACCCAACCATCATTCCGGTCAGCAGCGCGAGCGCCTCATTGAAAGCCAGCGCGTGATAATCGAGCGTGATCTCATCAAGACGTGGAATTTCCGGCGGGCTGAAGGCGAGAAGCAACCGCTGAAGCCAGACGGCCAGCATCAAGCCAACCAGTCCGCCCAAGGCGCCGATCATCAGCGATTCGCTCAGACTTTGCCGAATCAATCGCCCGCGCCCCGCGCCCAATGCGGCGCGCACCGCCAGCTCTTTCCTGCGCGTCGCGCCGCGAGCGAGCAAGAGATTGGCGACGTTGGCGCAAGCGATCAGCAAAACGAATCCGGCGGCGGCCATGAGCAGCATCAATGCCCGGCGTACCTCTCCGATCAACCCCTCGAAGAGCGAATCCACACCGATTATCCAATCGAGCTTCGCCCGTTCGGAATGCGACTTCATTTCCGCCTGAGCCTCAGCCAGCGTCACGCCCGATTTGAGACGCGCAAAGGCTCTGGTTTCGGCGCTTGGACTGTTGAAGACCATATTGTCAGGCGTGAGGACAAACGAGAGTGGAATCCAGACATCGAGTTTTGTGGGATATTGAACCTCCGGCGGCGCAACTCCAATGATCGTAAAGCCTTTTCCATTGAGCTGGATTGTCTTCCCGATCGCCTCAGGGGAGCCTTCGAACCGCCGCTGCCAGAGCTTAGAACTGATCACCGCGACCCAACGATTTTCATGCCGCTCCTGCTCCGGCCCGAAGAAGCGGCCCGCAATGGCGCTCACGCCCAAGGTCTGAAAATAATTCGCGCTTACATCCAGCGCTTCGATCCGTTCGGCCTCTCCCGCGCCCGTCAAATTGACGCCGCCTTCGTGAGCCCCAAAGATGGCGACTTGCTCGAAGCTCTTTACCCGATTCCTCCACCCCCAAGCGCATTCATCCGAGTAGGGATCCTCCCACTTAATACATGGTCCGTCGATCGAGACCAATTGAGACGGCTCGCGATAGGGCAGCGAACGGATCAGCACGCCGTTGACAACCGTAAAGATCGCAGTGTTCGCGCCTATTCCCAGCGCCAGCGTTAACACAGCCACGGCCAGAAAACCGGGCTGCTTCAACAATAATCGCGCGCTGATGCGGACGTCCTGCCACAGTTCCTCGACCAGGCGGAACCGGCTGAGGTCCCGATAGACCTCCTTCACCTGGTCCACCCCGCCGAAACTGAGCATCGCCGCCCGCCGCGCTTCTTTTTCGTTCATTCCCCGGCGAATGTTCTCCGCCGTCTCCATCTCAAGATGGAAGCGCATTTCGGCGTCCATCTCGCGTTCGGTCTTCCTGCGTCGCAAGCTCGCGCGCAGGCGGTGAAATAATTCGCGAAGCATACTGTCCCTCCGTTCGGGACGCCCGCAGGTCGGGCGCCCCCGCAAAAGGTCCGATTTCGGCCCGGTCACGACGCTCCTCTAGATATTCTGGAGGAAAGATACACGCCCTCTTGTAGACGGTCAAGAGAAACTCGCGCTTTCGCGCGGGAATACGACGCCGGCGGCCGCCGACCCGGGCTTCGATCAATAG
>DATCXQ010000167.1:0-7268 GCA_036565725.1 Blastocatellia bacterium | reverse complement strand
CATCGACTCGAGCGGCAGGTCGGTCGAGAACCCCAGCGCTCCGTGGGCCTGCAGCGCGCGGTCGATCACGCGCAAGGCCATGTTCGGCGCGACGACTTTGATCATGGCGATCTCGGCGCGCGCCGCCTTGTTGCCCACCGTGTCCATCATATAAGCCGCCTTGAGCGTGAGCAGCCGCGCCTGCTCTATTTCGATCCGCGATTCGGCGATGTCGGCGCGGATCGTCCCCATCTCGGCCAGAGTCCTGCCGAACGCGACGCGATGTTTGACGCGGCGGCACATCGCTTCGAGCGAGCGTTCGGCCATCCCGACAGTGCGCATGCAATGGTGGATCCGCCCCGGCCCCAGGCGTCCCTGCGCGATCTCGAAGCCGCGCCCCTCGCCCAGCAGGATGTTCGACGCGGGCACGCGGACGTTTTCAAAAGTGACCTCGGCGTGGCCGTGCGGCGCGTCGTCGTAGCCGAAGACGTTCAGCATCCGTTTGACCGTGACGCCTTTCGCGTCCATCGGGACCAGGATCATCGACTGCTGCTTGTGCGTGGGGGCCGACGGATCGGTCTTGCCCATGAAGATCGCGATCTTGCACCGCGGGTCGCCCGCGCCCGAAGTCCACCATTTGCGCCCGTTGATCACATATTCATCGCCGTCACGCGCGATTGAAGATTGGATGTTGGTCGCGTCAGACGAGGCGACCTCAGGCTCGGTCATCGCGAAACACGACCGGATCTCGCCGTTGAGCAGCAGGGTCAGCCACCGTTTCTTCTGCTCCTCGGTTCCGTAGCGAACCAGAACCTCCATGTTGCCCGTGTCCGGCGCCGAACAGTTGAAGACCTCGGCCGACCACGGCACGCGCCCCATGATCTCGCACAGCGGCGCGTATTCCAGGTTGGTCAATCCCCCGCCGTACTCGCTTTCTGGCAGAAACAGATTCCACAGACCTACGACCCTGGCCTTCGGCTTCAGCTCCTCTATCACGGGAATGACCTTCCACCGGTCGCCCGTGTTGAGCTGTTCGTAAAACTTCCCTTCGTTCGGATAGATGTGCTCGTCCATAAAGGCCGAGAGTTTTTTCTGCAGGTATTTGACCTTGTCTGAAAATTCAAAATTCATCCGTGATCTCCATTTCCCTGGCGTTTGTAGTACCGCCTTTAGGCGGAAGCGTTTCACAACCTGGGCGCTTCCGCCTAAAGGCGGTACTACAAACCTCACAAAATCGCTTCAATCAATTGAGGACCGTCCTCAGCCAGAGCGCGTTCAAGTTCTCGAGTCAAATCTTCCGCGGTCTCGACTCGCGCGCCGTGTACGCCCATTCCCTTCGCCAGGCTGACCCAATCGATCGCGGGTTGAGTCAATCCGATCATGCTCTGCGCCTGTTTGCCGACCTCTTTCGCGCCCGCCCGCATTAATTCAATCCCCAGGATGCGGTAACTGCGGTTGTTGCATATGATCGTTTTGACATTGAGCCCTTCGCGGGCCTGAGTCCAGAGCGCCTGCAGCGTGTACATTGCGCTGCCGTCGGATTGAAGGTTGATCACCACTCGATCGGGGCAGGCGATGGCCGCGCCCGTAGCGCAGGGCGGCCCCAGTCCGATCGCGCCTCCGGGCTGCGTCAAGAGAGTGTGCCTCGCCGCCGATTGCGACATCGCCAGGAAGGGCGCCATGCTCGTGTTGCTCTCGTCCATCACGACCGCTTTTTCAGGCAGCAGCGCGGCGACGGCGGCCGAGAGCGTCTCGGGAGTGATCTTGCCGGACGGGCGCGGCGGAATTTGGACAATCGAGTTTTGATCAATATTCACAGGGGCGTCGAGCCCTTCGGCCAGCGCTTCGAGGGCGCCGGCGACGTCTTCTTCCGGCCCCGCCAGTATGCTCGTTCGCTGCTCCGGCGAGATGATGTAGCTTGGCGCGCCAGGGTAGCCGAAGAACGCGACCGGCGGTTTGGCGCCGGCCAACACGACCGATCTGTAAGGCGAGATTGCGGCGATGGCGGCTTCCGGGAAATATGGCAGGCGTTCGACGACCGTCGTTCCGGCGCCGCGCTCCCACCGCGCCGGAAAGGTTTCGCACATCAACTTGCAGCCGGTAGCGGCGGCTATTCGCGCGGCGGCTTTCAACCCGCGCTCGCCGAGCGCATAGCCGCCGAGGAAAAGAACCTTTGGCTCATCGCGCCGCAGCGCCTCGACCGCCTGATTGATCGCGCCCTCTCCGACTTTCGGCGGCGGCGCGATCTCGCGAACCGCAACCGGTCCGTTCGCCGCGTCCATTTGACAATCATGCGGAACGATCAGGGTCGCGATCCGCCCCGGCTTCGTCGAAGCCACCTCAATCGCTTCGGCGACGGCGCCCGCCAGCTCTTCCGCCGACCTGTTGCGGCGAACCCAGGCGGAGACCGGTTTTGCCAGCGATTCGATGTCGCTATTGAGCGGCGCGTCGGCCGCCAGGTGCCAGGTGGCGTGCTCTCCGATCAGGTTGATTATCGGCGAACGCGCGCGTCGCGCGTCGTGCAGGTACGCGATGCCGTTGGCGAAGCCCGGCCCCAGATGCAACAGCGTCAACCCAGGCTTCTCCGCCATTCGCGCGTAGCCGTCGGCCGCTCCCGTGCAAACGCCTTCGAACAAACACAGCACGGCGCGCATCCCCGCCGTCTCGTCAATCGCGCGCACCATCGGCATTTCGGTGGTGCCGGGATTGGCGAAGCAGACATCGACGCCTGCGTCAATCAGCGTGCGAATTAAACTCTCGGCTCCGTTCATAATTCAAGGTGTCAGGTGTCAGGTGTCAGGTTCCAGGTTCCAGGTTTCAGGTTTCAGCTAGGATCGCTCTTTTACTGACACCTGACACCTGACACCTGACACCTCATTTGATTGGTGAATAATCGGTCGCCATCAGGATCACCGACTCGACCTTTTCAGTCAGCTTCCCGTTCTTCTCACTCTCTTTACGGGCTTCTTGCCATTCGGGATCGGCTCCGAAATCACGAAAGGCCTTGTCACGCGCCTCGCGGCTTGGGAAGGCCAACACGTAAACCAGCGTGTTCTCCGAGCCTTTCTCCTTGTCGGTCGGCCCCCAGAACCCCACGATCTCCATCCCGTGCTTCTTGAAAAGCTTCACCGTGTGGTTGCGGAAGCGGGCGTGAAGTTCTTCGAGTTTACCCGGCGCGGCGGTGTAGGTGCGAATCTCGAAGCAGCGCGAGCCTTTCGCGAGCGACGGGCTGGGCGCGACGGTCGGCGGCGCGGGCGCGTTTTGCGCCGACGCGACGATCGAAACAAGGGAGAGAATGAATGCAAAGGAAATCAATTTGAAGAGTTTGTTCACTTATTCTCCTTTGAGCCCAACTGAATCACGTTGAAGCTGATGCAGTTTCTTCCACATTGCAGCCGCCTCAGAGCCAGCGTGATTGAGTGAGACTGAAGCAAATTGAACGTTGTTTGTCTCAGGGATGACTCCGGAGCGGGAGCGATCCCGCTCCGTGAAGGTGTTTCGGATTGAGTGTCGCGGTGAACGACAGATCAAGCCTGACCAACAACGCGAGCGTAGGACACGCGATGATGGCTAATCCCAGTTTACCAGTCCCGTTTCATTCCAGCCAACATTTACGCGTCTATCTCGCCTTTTTTCCACGAAAGGCCAGTCATCAATGACAACACCGAAACGCGAAAATCGCGGACGTTTCAGACCTGGACACGATTCGCGCCGGCATCGCTTCACGCGCGATGAGTGTGTGAAGGGCTTCTGGGCCGCACTCGATTCGATCATCACCAGATACCCGACCGCCGTCGATTCCAATGGCAGGCATATGGCCTTCGGCTTCCTCGCCATCGCGGGTCGGCAATCAATCAACACCTCACCCAATAAGGAGTCTCCCTGCGGCGGCGCGGCGTGACAAAGTGAATCCAATCTGATTCAGACTTGGCCGATGTGGGCGTTTGGCCTAGACTGCGCCCGAGGCAACCGAGGATAACCAAGCGTGATGACATTCGGAAAACTGATCCGTCCGAGATTGAGGCGCTCATCCAGCGCCTCACAGCGGGTTGCAGTTGAATGAGTAGACGAAACAGCTTTTAATGGAGCTATGGCATACTCATTCGACCTACGAAAACGAATCGTTGACTCAGTCGAGCGTGGAGACAGAACCAAGCGGGAAATCGCAAGTTGTACTGAAAACCGCTGTAAGCCGGCGGAATAGTTACTTTTGGTTCGATTCTGTTGGAGAGCTATTCGACACTTCCTCAATTAGCTTAGTAAACCTTTCCAGATCGTGAAGTCCATAAGCGCGAGTCCATATTCCTGTTTTATCATTACCGATATAAACAACAGCGGAATGCTCACCTTTGATGGCTACCGCTCCGGTCAACGCCATTGAAACTTTATCGATCTCCGGTTTGGCGCCTGTGACAAACGTCCAGCCCGGTTTTGCGCCAAACATCGCTCCCCAGGTCTTAAGCCGCTCTGGGGTGTCCGTCTCAGGATCGACGCTTACAGTGATGAGATTAATGTCTCTGCCTAAACGTTCACCCAGCGCGCCTTGAAGCTTGGAAAGGTTCTCTCCCTGCATCGGACAATACAATTTGCAGGTGGTAAAAAGAAAACTGATAACAACTACTTTGCCCTTAATCAGATCAGAATAAAAATGTATTCTCTTACCGTCCTGATCAAAAACATCTACATCAGGGATTGATGGCTCCAGACCGGTCTTTGGCCTCTGCGCGCTCTGCGTCGGGGATGGGCCCTGACGCTCACCGCGAGGGATTGATGCCCGTTCAGATTCATTTTTGGATTGCGATCTTGGCGCTCCAACAGAGCGGCTCTCAGACGCCCAGCATAGCAAGACTCCGATCACAGTAGCCGATAACAAGCCGACGTTTCTAGTCTTTGAGTTTTTACCGACTCTGAAGCTGTTGGGATGTCTAAAAATATTGCCCACGGTGATTCCCTCCTTACCTCATAAAGCTCATGCGGAAATAGACCACATCGTGCGCGTCGTTATTCGACGACCAGATCCATCTGGCAGGCGTGTCAGGGGGCATCCCGCTGACGTTTGCCACCCAGGGGCCGACCCCATACGGGCCATAGTCGGTCGCGTTCGCCCAGCCGCTGTCGTCGAAGTTGACGTCGGCCCAGTTCGGCGGGGCGGTCAGACTCACCTTCCAGGTCACATTGCTGCCCAGGCGCTGCCCGGCGACTCGTAGTTCAGCCAGCAACCCGGCGACCCCGCCAGCATCGACGCCTCTTATCGCCACGACATTTTTGCCTGGTTGCAGCGTCAAATCATAGGTCTGTGATTGAAACCAATTTGATCCGGATCCCCTGTAGCCGCCGTTGAAATACAGATCGTAGCCGTTGTCGCAAGTTATAGTTATCCCTGATGAACTATTTGGAGACTCCTGCACCTGAACGATTTTGGCTACGGAAGGCACGCCGGCGTCGTTGAGTATAAACAGCATGTAGTGGCCAGGAGGACATAGATTCCCATTCATAGGCGCAGTCACATTCAACCCCCCTGCCCCTTGTGTGAAGCCCAAATGATTGATCCGCTGGTTCTGATTGAAGGCATGAGTCACAGATGATAGACGTATCAATGTAACTTTCGTTATGCTGGTCGCATTAGGCGTTTGCACAAAAAACGTCTTACCATAGTTTACGCCGGCGGGGGCGGCTGTAATCGTTGGGCGCGGGCCTTTGAATAGATATGGTGGCGAGTAAATCTCCGCATTAGGATGGTCTGTATCTGTTCCCCCTCCAGGAAGCGTTCCCCCTCCTGGAGGCATTCCGCCACCTGCCGAAAGCACCCTGCCGTCAGGCAACAGCGCCGCTGTCGAATGGTACAACCTCCGCTCTTGCATGCTGGCCAAAGTTGACCATGTCTCCGTCGCCGGATCCCACATCTCGGCTGCGAGTATTGGCTGGCTGGCCTCTTGGGGGAAAGGCGCGCTTGTGCCGCCTGTAACCAGCACTTTCCCATCCGGCAGAATCGTTGCATTAAGGCGACGCCGAGCGAAAGCCATCGAAGCCACATATCGCCATCGAGGCAATTGATCTAATAGATTAATCACCTCCGTGGTATTAGTAGGCGGACTGCCGCCACCCGTAATCATGACCTTGCCATCACCATACATCACTGATGTCCCAGACTCTCGATATCCGAATTGGCTTCCAGGTCCGTTAGTCCAGGAACCTGCCCCATTGGTGTCCAAGAAGAGCGTGAGGTTATCCGGCCCGCAGTTAAAGACTCTGCCATCAGGCGCTAACAGCATCATGGGATAGAGGGGCAGCCCCTTTAGCGCGTTCGACAGTGATCGCCAGCCTCCGGTAGTTTGCCACACTTGTGGAACCTGATTGATTACATGATGGTGATTACCAGTCGGATCCAGAGTTCCGTCCCAGTAGATGCCAGACACGGTAAGTACTTCGCCATTGGCGAGAGTGGTGTTGGTCGGGTACCAACGGCCAGCATTCATGTCGGCCACGCGAATCCAGGTATTGGTGTTAAAATCGAAGATATTTGTGTGCGGCTCGCCATCGCCATCGAGGAAATGGTGACCTCCGCTAACCAGCAGTCGGCCATCAGGCAGAAAAGCATGGCCGCTACAAAACAGTTGCGTGTAGGGATTGGGTATCTGTGTGAAGCCTCCTGTAGCGGGGTCCCACAGGTGAGTGTCTGTAGTTAGTTCTGTATCCTTACGCTGCCAAAACAGCACCTTGCCGTTGGGGAGAACATGTATGTGGATGGCGACTACCCCGTTCATGGGCATCAGAGAAGACCACTGACCGATCAATGACGGATCGGGTGGCAAGGCTGCTGCGGCAGGGGCAGCCATCGGCGCTTCAAGGCTTGGAGCGATGTTTTGAAAACCGAAGATGATCATGAAACCGAGAGCCAGGCTGACTACAAGGATAGCTTTGGCAAAGGCGAAACGCGTGAGACGCATGGCAGGTAAACCTCCTCTGATAACTTCTGGCAACACAGCTCCGATAGGCAGCGGAGCAGATGCCACGGTGAACCACGTTGGACAAAGTATATTTAGCGGTCTTGCCTAATTCGACGGTAAAATTGCAGGTATGACTTTTGCTGTAATAAGTGAGTAAATATAGTGCTCAAGCCATTCCACTGTCAATTATTTATTAAGGTATTTACAGCGTATTTCGCTTGAATGAAGAGAATGGCTAACCGCAGAGGTCACGAAGGAAGGCAGAGCTTAAGAACTATTAGCTGACATTTGCGCTCCTTTGCGTCCTTCGCGGTCGAAATATGCTCGCTCAACTGAAAACTG
>DATCXQ010000126.1:0-8520 GCA_036565725.1 Blastocatellia bacterium | reverse complement strand
AAGTCCCGCGATTCAAGGCAAAAGACGAAGTGCTGGCCTTTCTGGCCACGCTCTGATTATGCACAGTAAATAACGATGAGAGTAAGACCACGAGCACGTTCGCCGACTTTACTTCACATAACCCCGGACTTCACATAGTCGCCCGAAATCCGCCATGCATCCTTAATCAGAACCATGAAATTCCCCACTGCTGTAACCCATGTTGATGTCCAGGGCGCCATCCACTATCCACTATCCACTACCCACCGCCCACTATCCCATCTTCCCAATAGTCTGTCGCCATGCCAGCGTCTTTCTCAACACGTCCAATCGCGCGCGGTCCTGGTTGTCCGCCAGGCGCTCCAGTTGGTCGACGATCGCCGAAAGCAGTTGGAAGGCAAAAAGGCCGGCGTGCGTCATGACGTGCGAGTAGTAATGCGTCTGCAGCGCGTCGCTCCCGTCGCGCCCGCCGTAATGGAACGCGCGCACCTCGTCGTCGCTCATCGTCTCGACGTGGGAATTGATCGGCAGCACGAGGCGCGGTGTGTCCTGTCGGCTTTGGTCTCCGATCTTCCAGCCTAGCAGCAGGATGGAAATCAAGATTCCCTGCTCGTTCAGATAATCGGGGCTGAAAACTGTGTTGAGTTTCGCGGGCGTGGACAACCGCGGCCCGTAATTGCCGTATTCCGGGTTGATCAACTGCGAGTTATAAATCACGCCGATCACATCTTCGTCGCCGACCTTGATCTTGACGAACTGCCCGAACTGATAATCGGTTGGCGAGAGGTTTACGGAAGTTTCTAGCGAATCGAGCACCCGCGCGAAATAATCGACGTGCGAATTCGATTTAGTAATTTTGGCGATCAGCATCGGGTTACCTCCAGGCTGCACATTCAAACCGAAAACGCTTTAAGAAAGCAAATTCAGCCACGAATGAACACGAATAAACACGAATATTTTCTCCATCATTCGCGAGTATTCGTGTTCATTCGTGTTCATTCGCGGCTGAAATTCTCTAAACGCTTTATTTTATCTTCCCCGGCCCCCACAACGCGCGCCCAGGCTTCGCCCCGGTGTGCTCGCCGTCTTTCAAGACCTGCTCGCCGTTGACGAACACGTGTTTCACGCCGACGGCGAATTGATGCGGATGCTCGAAGGTGGCGCGGTCGGCGATTGTTTTAGGGTCGAAGACGACGACGTCGGCGAAATACCCCTCCCTCAAAAACCCGCGACGATCAAGCTCCAGATTGGTCGCGGGCAGGCCCGTCAAACGGCGGACCGCTTCTTCGAGCGGGATGACCTTTTCTTCGCGTACGTATTTGCCCAGCAGCCGCGCGAAATTGCCGTAGGCGCGCGGGTGCGTAGAGGATTTCAGGAACACGCCTTCGGCGGGCATCGAACCGGCGTCGGAGCCGAACGACACCCAGGGCAGCTTGATCTGCTTCTTGATGTTCTCCTCCGACATCATGAAATAGACCGTGCCGACGCGCGATCGGTCTTCGAGCACCAGGTTCATGATCGTGTCAGTGAAATTCTCGTTTCGCAGCTTCGCCACTTCAGCCAGCGTCATGCCTGTGTATTTTTTCAGGACCTCGTTTTTGAAGCCGACGAGCAGCGCGCGGTCAGGCGACCCGGCCGCGATGAGCAGGTTCTCCCATTTGTCCGAAGGCGTGCGGATCTCTTCGGCGATCTTTTTGCGCGTTTCCGGATCGCGCAGCCGTTTGAAGGCCGCCTCATAGCCGCCGTCCAGAACCCAGGGCGGCATAGCGGCGTCGAGCCCGGTCGCGCCGGCCGGATAGGTGTACATGTCGGCGGTGATCTTCAGCCCTTCGCGCCGAGCCTTCTCGACCATCGCTATAACCTGATTCATCTTTGGCCAATTCGATGTTCCGGCGGCCTTAAGGTGATAGATTTCCGCCGGAATGTCGGCTTCGCGCGCGATCCGCAACAGTTCTTCGACGGCTTCGATCAGGCGCACGCCTTCGCTGCGCATGTGCGAGATGTATTTGCCTTTGTATTTCGCCGCGACCTTGCACATCTCGATCAGCTCTTCGGTCGGGGCGTAGAACGCCGGCGCGTAGATCAGCGAAGAGCCTATGCCGAGAGCGCCCGCTTCCATTTCGCGGCGCACGAGCTCGCGCATCCGATCCATTTGCTCCGGCGTGGCCTTCTTATCCTCCAACCCGACGACGTATTCGCGGATCGTGGTGGCGCCGATGTAAGAGGCCACGTTGGCCGAGACGCCGCGCTTTTCGAGATGTTGCAGGTATTCGGCCAGCGTCGTCCATTCGATCTCGAATTTCAGATCGCCCTGAGCTTCATTGCGCCGCCGCTTCATCTCGTCGTTGAGCGGCCCCATCGAATCGCCTTCGCCGAAGATCTCCGTCGTCACGCCCTGCTTGATGTCGCCCAGCGAGCGCCCGTCGACAACCAGGTCGTCAACCGCCCACGAAAGCATGTTGATGAATCCGGGAGCGACTGCGAGTCCTTCGGCGTCAATGACGGTCGCGGCCTGGGCGGACTTCAAATCTCCGACGGCCGCGATGCGGCCGCCTTTTACGCCGAGGTCGGCGCGGCGAGGCCGGCCCCCGCTACCGTCATATACCATGCCGTTTTTGACGATGATGTCGTAAGCGTTTTGCTGAGTTTGAGCGGAAGCGACAAAGGTCAGAGCGAAGATGAAAATGAGCGGGATTCGGAATCGCATAATAGGTTCTCTCCGGAACAGTTGATAATAAACAGCGCCGCGCGCCAGTGTAAAAGCGCCTAGCGATACGTCCTGACGAGGCGGAAACCCAGGTCGCCGGCGCTATAGCCGGGCGAAATGGGGGTGCGGTCCGCCGACCGGCAGTATCCGGCGTCCAAGTCCCAACCACCACCCCGACACAATCGGAGCGATCCCCGGCTGGGCTTATCCACCCACGCGCTCGCATCTTTCGGGGCATTCGCATAGTTGTCATGCCAGTCATCTTCGCACCATTCCGACACATTCCCGTGCATATCGTAAATCCCGAACGCATTTGGCGCCTTCTGCCCGACGGGATGGAGTTTGAGAAGGGAGTTTTTGTCATACCAGGCCATCGCATCAAGATCACCCGCATAAGCGTCACGCTGTCTGAGGAACAAGCCGGAGGTCATAGCGCGGCATGCATACTCCCACTCGGCTTCAGTCGGGAGGCGATACTCGGCGCCTGTCATTTCCGACAACCTGCGGCAGTATTCTTTCGCGTTATTCCAGGATACGTTCACCACCGGCAAATCATCGCCTTTGAAACTGGACGGATTGCCGCCCATCACGGCGCGCCACTGAGCCTGTGTCACTTCATACTTGCCGATTTGGAAGCTTCGAACAGTAACGACACGCCGCGGCCCTTCATCCTCACTACGACCAGGCTCATTCTCCGGCGACCCCATCAGCAAAGTGCCTCCCGGGACGAGGACCATTTCAATTTCCGGCGCGGCGCGGCGCGGCGTTCTGTTCACGACGGGGTTGCGCGGCGTCGGGGTGGGCGCGGCGGGCTTCGGCGTCGGTTTCCTGCCGGGTTCGATCTTCACGCTCTGCGCGGCCACACGATCAAGCCGAGTCGTCAGCGCGCCCGATCCCACGCCGATCAACATTAACGAGCAGGTTATCAAAACGGTGGTTTTCATAGCTTTCGTGGCGCCTCCTTTCGCCAGGCCCCATCCCCGTCCTTGAGAGTGTCAGTCCGCGAGTTTACCAAAGCGCTCACGATAATGAGTCAACAACTCCGGCGAGAAGGTGAAGCGCGCGCCGGGGTAAAACCGCGATGCGCCTGGTTTCGGTCCGTGAGATTAGCGCAACTCGGCCTTGCTCCAGGATCCGCGCCTACGCTCCGCCAGCTCATCTCATTACCCTTATGCGTCTTTGACCGTTTCATCCCAGTCAGGACCTCGTTTGGCAAAGCGTAAAAGCGCAAAGCCGCCTAGCGATACGCCCTCACGACGCGGAAACCGACCTGACCGTCACGAAAGCCAGGCTCGACGTCCATGCGCATCGCCGACCGGGAATAGCCGGGGCCTTGGTGCCAACTGCCGCCTCGAAAGACTCGGTACAAGCCCCGGCTGGGGCTTTCCATCCATGCGCTCCCGTCACTCGGGGCATTCGCATAGCTATCGCGCCAGTCATCCTCGCACCACTCCCTCACATTTCCGTGCATATCGTAAAGCCCGAAGGCGTTTGGCTGCTTCTGCCCGACAGGATGAGTCCTGGAGTTGGAATTGAGGCTGTACCAAGTCATCGCATCAAAATCACCCGCAAAAGCTCCGGTCGTCCGCGCACGACAAGCATGCTCCCATTCGGATTCGCTCGGCAGCCGGTACTCCTCGCCCGTCATTTGCGACAACTTGCGACAGAATTCTTTTGCGTCATTCCAGGAGACTCTCTCCACCGGCAAATTATCGCCTTTGAATCGGGACGGATTGTTGCCCATCACCGCGCGCCACTGCGCCTGTGTCACTTCATACCTACCAATGTAAAAACTCGGCACAGTGACGCGATGCTGTGGCCCTTCAACCTCACGATAATCAGGCTCATTCTCCGGCGACCCCATCAGAAAATCGCCGCCGGGGATGAGGACCATATCAATTTCCGGCGCGGCGCGGCGCGGCGTCCTGTTCCCAATCGGATTACGCGGCGTCGGGGTGGGCGCGGCGGGCTTCGGCGTCGGTTTCCTGCCGGGTTCGATCTTCACGCTCTGCGCGGCCACGCGATCAGGCCGCGTCGTCAGCGCGCCCGGCCCCATGCCGATCAACAGTAACGCACAGGCCGTCAAAAAGGTGGCTTTCATCGCCTTCGGTTCACCTCCTAACGATGATGTTGATCTCGAAAAAGAGCGGCTCGGCGTCCCGCTTCTGCGCGGTAACGACGGCGCCCACGCTGGACGCTCTGGTCTCAGGCGAAGTGGACGCGAGTCGGCTGCCGAAATCCCGCAGCGCATTCTGTTCTTCCGGCGTCAACCGCCGTCCGTCTCCGTTCAAAAACGAAGGTTCATTCAACAACTCCGGCGAGAAGATGACGGTGAAGCGCGCGCCTTTGCCGACGTTGATCCAATTGTCGTCACCCGGAAACCGGAAATCGCCGCCCGCCTCGATCCGTCGTTTCGTCACAAACGCGGTCAACACCTCGCCTTCACCAGGCGCAATTAAATAAAGATAGCCGCCTGCGGCTGGCGAGAAATGAAGCTGGAAACGCTCGCCGGACGGCAGCGGATCAATACCGGAGACGCGCCTGACGGCGGCGTTCTCCAACTCCAACCAATAAAGCATCGTTTCAGCGCGCGGGGGCGATCCGGTGGCTTTGTCGCCCGCCGAGTTTGCGTGTCTCCAAAGCAGAAATGCGAGTAAAGCGATGAATATGCCCGCCGCAACCGCGACGAGCGGCGTTTTCCGTCTTATCACGGGCGCGACAGCCGCCTCTTCTCGCTCCGTTTTCTCTTGATCGAGCTGTCGTACGTCCGCTACCGGCTGCCTGACGATTCGTACCGTGACCGCTTCGTGCGGTAACACCCGCTTCAGTTTCGCCAGCTCTTCTTCCTTCCTGCGGAGTTCGTCCTGCAGCGCCTTCAGCTGCGCGGATTCTTCTATCTGGCGCTGCCGTTCTATCTCAAGCCTGCGAGCCTCTTCCTCCAGCCCTTTACGCTCCTCCTCGCGCCGGCGAGACTCTTCCTCCAGACGCCGACGCTCAGCTTCCAGCCGCTCTCTTTCGGCGATCTCGGCTTCAATGTCTCGTTCGAATTGCCGCAGCGCCTCCCGCATCTCCTGCGCGCTCTGATAACGCTGTTCCGGCTCTTTGGCCAGGGTTTTGGCGACG
The DNA here is from genome assembly GCA_036565725.1 of Blastocatellia bacterium. Taxonomy (GTDB): domain Bacteria; phylum Acidobacteriota; class Blastocatellia; order RBC074; family RBC074; genus JAJVID01. The sequence continues at coordinate 2,711 of DATCXQ010000126.1, read as the reverse complement.
ACCTGCCGCAACCATTCAGGAACGGCGGCGGGAAGGAGCTCCGGATTTTCGTTGCGAATCGCGCCGTAGATTTCGGCCCAATCATTGCCATCGAACGGCAAGCGCCCGCTCAGCATTTGATAGAGCATCACGCCCACCGACCAGAGGTCGGCCTGTTGATTGCGTCTACGGTTGAAAGCTTCGGGAGCCATGTAGTGTGGCGTGCCGGCTATAAAGGTGTTTTTGCCGGTGGATTTGAGGACGCGCGAGATGCCGAAATCGGCCAGGCGCGGCGTCGCGCCCAGCAGCAGGACGTTTTCGGGCTTTATGTCGCGGTGGATGATGCCGCGGGTGTGCAGGTGTTCCAGCCCGGCCAGAATGCCGCGCGTCATCTCCACCGCCGCTACAACCGAAGGCGCCCGCCCGCCGTGCCGTCCAATCCAGTCTTTGAGAGAACCGTCGGGCGCGTATTCGCTGACCAGGACGACTTGCCCGTCGAAGACGCGCGCGTCCAGAAATTCCAGCACGTTGAGGTGGCCGGTCGCGCGCGCCCAGTGTATGGCTTCCTGCAATAGCGCGTCGAGATCTATCTCCGGGTCGAGCGGCGTCTTGACGGCGACTTCGCGTGGGCTTGAACCGCTGCAGTCCTGCGCGAGCCAGACTTCGCCAAACCCGCCGGCGCCGAGTTTGTGGATGAGTTGGTAGGGACCAATGCGGTCGCTGGCTTTGGGCATAGGGGGATCACCTCTGATCTGTAATGACCCAATTAGACTTTTACCTCTGGCGAGAGGTCGGCTGTTTTCCGTGATAGATCAAATCGAAGATGCGCTGTTCGATTGCCGCGCAAGAAGTCTGCGTCGATCGCAGCCGATTAAGCGACTCCTACCCGAATCCACGGTTAAGAAATGGACGGGATCGATCTTAACCGTGTCGCGGACTAATGGTCTTTGAAAAATAAATGCAACAACCGTCTTCCCGGTCGCCGCAGCGGCAGGGGAATCTCGCCCCAGCTTTCATGAGTTTGGGAAATAAATGCAATGACTGCTGAATCCCATCTATTGCCCTCGGTCGGATTGCCGAATTCGTGGTTGCATTTATTTCTCAAAGACAATAAGTCCGCGACACTATTCTCCCTGAGTTATGACGCAGGCCCAGGCCACAGCCCGCCTCCACTTTCACTTAATTGTCGCCAGGCCGAAACCGTGAAATAGCGTATGGTTATTGGCCGAAATTGCATTTTCGCCTACTTATACCGGTTTTCAAATGTATGAAGACTGTTAGCCACCGCAGGGCACAGAGAACACAGAGAAATCATTATGCCCTCTGTGCCCTCTGTGTGCTCTGTGGCTACTCACCCAAATGAAAACCGCTGTAACCCTGGATTTGGGCTCCTATCGAAGAGTGACCCTTTCTCGTTTAGGCTCGTTTATTATATCACCGCGCCATTCGGCGTCGAACCGCATCAGGCCGTGGATCAGGCGGTCGGTCGCTACGTCGAATTGATACATCTGGTTGTGAATGTCCGCCGGGTCTTTCCAGTCAGGCCCGCCGTCCTCCGTGTAGGCCTTGAGCGAGAGGAAGTAGGCGTTGTAAGGCAGATCGAGGGAGGAGAGCCACAGATCTAGCGTGTTGAGCCCCTTTTTGACCGGCAGCGGCGTCGGGTGCGTGTCGCTGTTGTTGACGCTGCCGACGAAGACGCCGTCGAAGCGATGCACGTCAATTGCGAAGACCGGCGCCGGGTAATCGTCGTCGGCCTCCACGCGCAGCCGGATAGTCACTTCTTCGCCGGTCTTGAGGATCCACGCCGGTTCGCCGCGCGAGTTGATCATCTCGACGCCGGTGAACCTGATCCTGCCGTTGCCCCAGCGCGAGCCGGTCAATTTCAACTCGCGCAAAATGTCGTCGTGTTCGCGCGAAGCGATCCCACCCTGACGGGCCGAGTCGCGCAGCCGCTCTTCTTCGAGCCGCGCGCAGAACGCCTGGTAAGCCGTGACGACCTCTTTCGCGTCGCCGACCATCGCCACCCGCCCCTGCTCCAGCCACAGCGCGCGCGCGCAGAACCGCTGGACCAGCGTCGGCTCATGCGAGACGAAGAGCACGGTCTTCCCGGCTTTGCGAAAAAATTCCATCCGGTCTAGCGACTTGCGCTGGAAATAGACGTCGCCGACCGACAAGGCCTCGTCGACGATCAACACGTCGGGATCGACGTGGATCGCCGAAGCGAACGCCAGCCGCATCAACATTCCGGTCGAATAGGTCTTGACCGGCTGATCGATAAAACCCTCCAGTTCAGCGAAGCGGACGATCACGTCCATCCTGCGCCGCATCTCCTCTTCGCTGAAGCCCAGAATCTGCCCGCTCAGCAGGATGTTTTCGCGGCCGGTGTATTCGGGATTGAAGCCGCTCCCCAGTTCGAGCAGCGCGGTCACGCGCCCTTCGACGCTCACCGCCCCGCGCGTCGGCTGCAGGACGCCCGCGATAATCTGCAACAGCGTGGTCTTGCCCGCCCCGTTGCGGCCGATGACGCCCACCGCCTCGCCCGTTTCGACTTCCAGGCTAACGTCCTCGAGCGCCCAGAAATCGCGGTGGTATTTGCGGCGCCCGCGCAGCAGTATCTCCTTCAGCCGCCCGGAGGGCTTGTCGTAGATGCGATAGAGTTTTGATGCCTTTTGAACTGAAATCATTCGTCGGTGGTTGGTGGTTGGTGATTGGTGGTTGGTGGCCGTTTTTAC
>DATCXQ010000117.1:0-2752 GCA_036565725.1 Blastocatellia bacterium | reverse complement strand
GTGAATAGCTTGTGTCCGCCGTCGTCAATCTGAGAGATCGAAGCCTCGATCGGGAACTCCTCGCCGTCGGACCGCAAACCGAAAAGCTGGCGCGACTTTCCCATCGTCCGCTGCGTCACTTTCGTTTCGCCGAAGACGCGGATGTGCTCGCGATGCGCCGCGCGGAACCGCTCAGGGATGAAATGATCCAGACTCTCTCCCAGGGCTTCGGCGGCCGGGCAGCGGAACATCTTTTCGGCCGCCGCGTTGAATAGCACGATGCGCTGATCCTCATCGACGGTGATGATCGCATCCATCGCCGAAGCCAGAATGCCGGCGAGCTTGGCTTCGCTCAATCGCAGCGAGGCGGCGATCTGCGACTGATGTTGATCATCCGCGACGGGCGGTTCCTTGGTTTTCATAATTTTTTCAAGGAGTTATCGTTTTCAGTCCGTTAAGGCAAGAGTATAACTCACCATTCTTCGGCCATGCCTATCACTACTTCCACTTTGATTCGAAAAACGATGGTCCCTTTCATACCCTCAACCAACTTCGATTCCACCGGCGTCATATGCGGCGCCCGGCCGTAGAGTTTGATCAGAACGTTATCCTGCGTCCCCTCATTGGACACCTCCTCGTCTCCCGTTCCGTATCGCTTTCCCGTAACCGGGAGATGGCGCGGTTGATCGCCGATTCCGCCAGTTCGCCCCCGGCTTTTTCCAGACTGAAATAATAGCTATCTGGCAATGGCCACGTCTTAGGCCTCGGCGTGAAGGGCAACTGAATTACGGAAATGGCGTGAACCAGGCTCCCCACGGCCAAGGCGATCGGCTATCTCTTCCACGGCCGCGTCGCCGAACTCGGAGCCGTAAATAGTCAAATCCGCGCCCCAATGTTCGGCCTCGTCGAGTATGGCTATTTTTGGATCGCCCATAAGAGTCTTTGCCGTCACCTTAATTCGCGCGCCGGCAATCTCGGCGAATCGCGCCATCGCCTGCGTGGTAAACATCAAAAATCCGCTCCGCTCCCATTCCTCATAACAGTCGCTTGGCATAGGCGACTCCCATTGCTGGGCAGAAAAAGGAACCTCCGCCACGGAAACTATCCTCACCACGCTCCCTTCGGGCCACGGAGCTTTGGCGATCTCCTCGACCGCCGCTAGGCTGGCTTCCGAGCCGTCAACAGCCAACAAAATTTTCATCGCTTTTCTCATATGTTTCCGCGTCGCACAATCGCGCAACACCCTCCTGCGAGGTTTAATGGCAATGTCCGTGCCGCGCAAAAACCCTTACCTGACAACGCGAGACCTGATTGTGTTGGGGAAAATCCCGATTGCGTTGGGGAAAATCCCGATTGTGTTGAGGAAAATTACGAACTGGAGGGGAAAAATCCGCAAGGCGGCAGGCGTCAGCCCCGCGCAGTAGCAGTGGGATAATGACTTCGGGATCACTGTTCCGGCTGAGACTCTTCGATCTTCTTCAAACGATAGCGAAGCTGATCGCGCGAAACTCCCAACAGTTCAGCGGCGCGGGTCTGATTGCCCCCGCTCCGTTCCATTGCCTGGCGCACCAACGACAGCTCGACCCGCTCCAGATCAATTCCCTCTTCGGGCAATTGAAATGACTGAGTAACAGGCAATTGGAATGACGAAGCGACGACTTCGGCGGGTTGTGGCGTTGCCACGATGGTCGGCGGAGAAACCTGCAATTCATCCCTAACCAACCCGCGCGGCAGCCAGTCGGCGGTGATCACATCCGAATCTTCGAGAATCATCACGCGCTCGATGACGTTGCGCAGTTCGCGGACGTTCCCTGGCCAGGAATATCCTCGAAAAATCTTCTCGACTTCGGGCGCCAACCCCCGAATCCGCTTTCGCAAACGCTCGTTGAAATGCGCGATGTAGTATTTGGCCAGCAACAGCACATCATCTCCGCGCTCGCGCAGCGGCGGCAGATCGATCTGAATCACCGAAAGTCGGTAATAAAGGTCGAGTCGAAACCGTCCCGTGTCGCTCTCGGCTTTCAAGTCGCGATTCGAGGCCGCGACCACGCGCACATCAAGCGGCAAATCCTTCAACCCGCCGACGCGACGAAACGCCCCTTCCTCTAGAACCCGAAGCAGTTTCGCCTGCAACCCCAGCTCAAGCTCGCCGATCTCGTCCAGGAAAAGCGTGCCGCCTTGCGCCTGCTCGAACAGTCCTTCTTTGCGCCCCTTCGCGTCGGTGAAAGCGCCTTTTTCATGCCCGAACAATTCGCTCTCGATCAAGGTCGCCGGGATCGCCGCGCAATTGATGGCGATGAACGGCTGATCGGCGCGCGACGATCCGTAATGAGTCGCCTTGGCGACGAGGTCCTTGCCCGTGCCGCTTTCTCCGAGCAACAAGACCGACGAGGCCTCGCTCGCCGCGACCTTGCGGGCGAGCCTGATCATCTCGGCCATCGCCGACGACTGGCCGATGATCTGATCGAAGCTGAATCGCCGCTCCTGCTCCCGCCGCAGGAGTCGAACCTCACGACGGAGCTTGCCGGCCTCGATCCCGTTGCGAATCGTGACCTGGAGTTCGCCGAGCCTGACCGGCTTGCCGATGAAATCGTAAGCTCCGCCGCGCAGCGCCGCGATCGTGTCTTCGAGCTGGACGTTGCCGGTAATCATGATCACGATGGCCTGCGGCTGGCGTTTTTTGTATTCGAGCAGGGCGTCGAGCCCTGATCCGTCAGGGAGGTTGATGTCCTGCAATACCGCTGACGGCTGCTCCGCGTCGAAGGACTCCAGC
>DATCXQ010000106.1:0-7241 GCA_036565725.1 Blastocatellia bacterium | reverse complement strand
GCCGGCCGGCGGCCGCCACCGCAGGCCCGTTCACAGGGCAGCCGTTGAGCTGCCAGCCGTCCTGAAAGACCGGCCGCGGCGCGCTCCACTTCCCACCTGTCAAACGAACGATGGAGATGTCGCGAATCTCCTTCTCCGCTTCCGAGCGATCACGATAGACAACGACTGGCCCGTCAGCGGTCATCGCAGCCGAAGTCTGGCAGCATTCGCAGACGCGCATGTCCAGCGCAGCGTCGTCAACCAGCGCGCCGTCACGTTTGATCTTCACGTAGCGCAACGTCATGTTGCCGTGACCGTGATTATGACTGCCTTCAACGGGTTTCATTTCGCGCCCGTCGAGCCACACAGCCGCCAAAGAGCCGTCCTTCGCCGCGAACAACGAAACGAAGCCGTGCTCGGCCTTAGCGCCGTCGCGATGCGGAACGAAGGGCTTGTCCCACGTCTTCCCGCCGTCGAATGACCGCGAGATCGTGACGTCGTATTCGTAAGTTCCCTGCCCGCTCTTGACCAGCCAGTGGGCCGCCAGCGAGCCGTCAGGCAGCGCGATCATCGAAGGGAAATCCGCCCAGTTTACGAACCAGTTCGAGCCCTCGGCGATGACGCGAGGCGTTGACCAGCCGTCTTTTTCCACCGTGGCGAACCGGAGCGAAAAGCGCCCTTCGCCCAATCGCTCGATCCAACTCAGATAGACATGGCCATCGGGAGATACCGCCAGATTGGGCTGTCCGCTGCCCTGCCCGGCCGGCGATGGCAGCTCGCGCACTTGGGCGAGAGCCGCAAGAGGAAAGAGCAACAATCCGGCAAAGACACTGATCCGGAGTCTTTTCATACCAGGTTCACCTCACTTGCTTTGTTATACCCCTATACCGTAATTGGCATGCCTGCGCTTCGGTAAGCCCTTATGATTCTGCCGCGCCTATTCAAGAGAGTCCACACTTGCGCAAGCTACTATGAAATACGGGAAACTTAGGGGCGCGGTTGCGTTCCTGATCGAGCGAAAGTTTTTTCGTGTTCAACCAACGACCAAGTCAGAAGACTCTTCATGAAAAACTCTCACCCGAAACTTTGCTGTGTCTTGTCTTTTCTCGCCGCCAGCCTGTTCATTACGGCCGCCGGTTTTATTGACAGTGCCTTTGCGCAGTCCGCGGCTGCCACTCTGAGCGGCACGGTGACGGATGAGCAGGGCGTGGTGGTCCCCGGCGTCACCGTCACGGTGACGGACGCGGCGAAAGCCAAGCAGCGGCAAGTGACCAACAACGGCTATTTCATCGTGTCGCAGCTTCCGCTGAGCAGGTATGCGGTGAATGAAGCGAGCCTCGAGCCTGATACAAATGATAGATGATCAGCGCGTCCACTTGTGAGAAACCAGATCCAGAGCCTGATGAAGCGGACTGTCGAGCGTTCCCGCATTGAATGCGGCGCTCGGCGCAACCTCGGTCGAAGCGACGGTCGCGCCAGGCGCCGGAGTCGCCGAAACTACCTACGGCGGCCCCGGAGCGATAAACATCACGTCCACCCAGTAGTTTGACGACTGATAAGTGTTCGTCGGGAACCCTCCTGTGGGGCCGTAGCGGTAAACGCCGTTGCCGCCGGCAAGGGCGTTGCTCAAGGCGCGCAGCGGGCCATTGTCCACGCTGGACGAGGCGAAGTAGTTCAGGTCGGCTGCATAATTCCCCTGCGGGGCGAAGTAGGAGACGACGTATGTCGTGTTGGCAGTGATGGGGATCGGCGTCGGGAAGAGAGCCTGTTGCCAGCCACTCGCCGTCTCGCTGGCGAAGGTCACTGTGCCGAGCAGCGTTCCCGAGCTGGTCCAGAGATGTCCCACATGCGTCCCGCCATTAGCGGGGCCTCCCTTGTAAAACCTGACGCCGGTAATGACACCGTCAATGTCGGAACGGAATTTCACTCCGAGTTCCACGGCGGCGCCATCATTCACCACAGGATTGGCCGGCGCCGCCCCGCTCCCCCACACACTGCACGGACAAGTCGGCGGCGGCGCAACCGCAGTTGTGAAAGTCCACGTTACATCGGCGGCCAGAGCGTTGCCCGCCAGATCCTTTACACGTGGGTCTGCGCTACCACCCCTGACCCTTGCGGTATAGGTAACTCCCGCCGCCAGTGAGGCGGTTGGATCCAGCGTGGCAGTGAATGAAGCCGCGTTATAGCTTACTGTCGCCGGCGCCAGCGCATTCGCGGGATCACGAAGCTCTACTGTCGTGCCGTTCACCGACGCCATATCCATCGCCTCGCTGAAAGTCACAGTCACATTTGCCCCTCCGTTCACATTATTCGCCCCCGCTGCCGGAGAAAACGACGTGACGGTCGGTGGCGTCGTGTCCGGCCCGGACGGCGTAGTAGTGAACACCACGTCCACCCAGTAGTTTGATGACTGAAAAGTGTCTGTCGGGAACCCTCCTGTGGGGCCGTAGCGGTAAACGCCGTTGCCCCCGGCAGAGCTATTGCTCAAGGCGCGCAGCGGGCCGTTGTCCACGCCCGACGAGGCGAAGTAGTTCCGGTCGGCGGCATAATTCCCCTGAGGGGCAAAGTAGGAGACGACGTAAGTCGTGTTGGCAGTGACCGGGATCGGGTTCTGAAAGAGGGCCTGTTGCCATCCGCTCGCCGTCTCGCTGGCGAAGGTCACGGCGCCGAGTAACGTCCCGTTGCTGGTCCACAAACGCCCCGAGTGCTCGCCGCCATTCGCAGCGCCTCCTTTGTAAAACCGGACGCCGGAAATATAGCCAACAATGTCGGAGCGGAATTTCAGCCCGAGTTCCACAGCGGCGCCATCATTCACCTCAGGATTGGCCGGCGCCGCCCCACTCCCCCACACACTGCACGGACAAGTCGGCGGCGGCGGCTGGATGACTGTGACGTCAATTTCCGTCGGAGTATTCTGCGCGTTTCCGCTATCATCGACCGCAATAGCCTTGATCGTCGCCGATCCGAGGGTGGTAGGTGTCCAACTGTAGTTCCATGAGGTCGTGCCCGTGACCAGGTTCCAACTAAGACCGCCGTCCACTGAAACATTGACACCGGCCACCAGGCCCCCGGTATCGGTTGCGATTCCAGTGATGTTGACCGTAGTCCCGAGCGCTACGTTCGCCCCCGCCAACGGGGACGTGATCGTCGAGGCCGGCGAAAGTGTGTCGGTAGATGGGCCTGTGGCTGTCAGCCCAGGCTGGAGCGTCACCGGCTGAACGCCCATGTCCGCCAACAGGTTCACTGTGGCCTGACGTATCCTGGGGTCAGGCGGCGGGTTTGACGACGCCAGAATGAGGTCGTGGTGGTCATCCAAGCCCCAAGACCATCGAATCGTGGCTGCCGAGAAGACCAGCGCGCCGCTGCTGTGGCGGTATAGTGTGAGACTGTGGGTGGCGGTCCCGCTTCCGAACGTGGAGCCATAGTCCTGAAGGTATTCGGACCCGACGTTCACCGTGTTTGACGAGAGGCGAATCAACCCGCTCGGGCGGAACCCGTTGTTCAGGTCCTCATCCCACTCGTAACCGACTGTACCGGCTCCCACGGTGGCTATTTGACCAGGCGACTGAATCGCGACCGTAGTATTGCGCCAGAAGCGAAACTTCCCGAGCGCCTCCGGCGCCTTAATAGCATCTTCACGAGGGGCATTTACCGTAAAAATTGTGCCCATCACCGAGTTCTCTGGTCGCCCTCCATCGGCGGGAGGACTGAAGCGCGGATCACGCCAGGTCCCCGTCCAGACGTCCGGCAGCGGGTCGATCTTGGCGTTGGCGTGGGTCTCCTTGTAGCACACCATGGTCCGGTAGGCGGCCCCCGACCCGTCGATGCTGTTCTCCCAGCGGGTCTTCCAAAACATCGTGTTTCCACTAAAGAAAGCCAGGTGGATGCCGGCGTTGCGGGCGGCTTCCACGTTGGTTCGCTGGGCCCCCGACCAGTATTCGTCGTGCCCCACTGACAGGAATACCCTGTGCTCCAGTATCTCCGCGCCTCGCCGATCGGTATCAACGCCGCTGAAATAACTTACATCGTAGCCGTTCGCCTCGATCCAGCGGACCATCGGGTACGTGGCGCCGAAGAGCCCTGCGGCCCCGTAGGGGGAGATTCCGCGCAGGTTGAAGGGGCGGTTGTAGCTGACCTTATAGGCGCGGCCGGCCGGCGATCCCACGTAAAGGCTGTTCCCGCCGTAGCTGTTGTACGCTTGCCAGGTCGTGTCGGACGTCTGAAACAAGAGATCCGAGGCGCCGCTGTCGTCGCGCACAATGAACACGATGTGACTCGCGCCGGGCACGCCGTCCTCGCGGACGAGTTTGGCGATGTAAATCCCGGACGTGGCGTTCGCGGGCGCCGTCCAACTCGCCGACTCTGCCCAATTGCCACAGTCTATGAGCCCTGTTGACGGTTGCGTGAGGCATGGCGGCTGCGACTGTGGCAGCGTCACCGACGGCTGTACTGTAGCGATCAGGCGCGCGCCCGAGCCCCCATAATAGCCGAGCCTGTAAATGTCCAGCCGATAGTTGTTGGAATTCGTGTCGACCTTGAACCTGACGGTCTCGCCGCGATTCACGCTGATTTCAGTCGCAAACCCCTGGATGTTGGCGTCCCCTGACCCGACGATGTCCCACTCGCCGGATGGGTTTCCCGGTTTCGAGTTCTCGCACGCAATGGCGTTGGCGGCCGCGGGGATGCAGGGGGCGAATGGGTCCGGGGACTGGGCCGCCGCTCCGGTCGATGTGGTATTGGCGGCGGCTGTCGCTGCGACGTTGGCGCCGATGCTCAACACATCCCCACCGCCGCTGAGCATAATAGAACTTACAACCGCCAGTCCTGCAATGATCCCCAAGAGGTTAACAGGGCCTTTGGCCAATCTCTGATATGGTTGTGTCATAAATATAGCTCGGTTGCTGGGCAACTATTGGAATGTTCTGGAATGCTTTAGCCGGAAGTGAAGTGTGGGATTTCGATTCAGGCTTTGATCGTTAGTTCGGGAGTCAAACAGAAAAATGTATGACGGAAAAATGGAGGATTACACTTTCCGTTATACATTTCTTTGTCTGACGCTTCTTGTGGACGAAACTTTGGGATGGCGGTACAGCGCCGAGCGAGCGGCTGACCGATGAGACAGCCGCGCGGCCGCTCGCGCATGGCGCTCCTTGGCGTAGACGGCTGGCTGCTGTGGACTCCAACCAAGTCGCCGCAGTTTGTAGCCCCAGGTAGTTGGCGTTATAGATGACGCCATATTCCTGCTTGATCATTTGTTGGGCTCGACTCGGTGTTCGGCGTGCGGTCTCAAAACCGAAAGCTTGCGCGTAGCGCTTCAACCGGCGTAGCGCTTCTCGCGACTGTTGGGCCGTGAGCCATGGAGGGTGTCCTGATCGTGGCCGATTTTTAAGGCCGACCAAACTGTGACGGCGTTGTTTGATTTGTTGCTTCCATTCGGTAGCCGCTGTCCGGCTAATGCCTATGACCCGCGCAATCGCGGCCTGAGAGAGATCGATTGTGAGGAGTAATTGCCCGGCTTTCAGTCGGCGCTCTTCACGTTGCTTCGCTGTCAATTCCTTTGGGAGCCACGTCATACAGGGTGATTGTAAATTTATTTATTTGAACGTCAATGATTTTTTCAAGGGTGAGCGTCGCCCACATCGATTAGTAGTCAACCTGCGGGACACTGAGCGGAAGTTGTTTTGCGTAATCAACCTATCTCAGGTCGGACTTCAGAAACAGATCGTGTGCGCTTACCACAGCGGCAAGCGCCGCGCACAACATGCAGATCAGGAATAATCGCGTTCTCATCAGGATGAATCCTTTCTTGGGTTGAGAGACCACGCGGCTCGATTCAGAGGCGCCGCGCGCGAAAACGAAATGCTTTTTTCGCCACTTTCACCGATACGTCCGTGAAGCCAACCGCCGCGAGCCGCGCCGCGAATGTCTCCGGCTCGACTATCACCATCGTGTCCCAGAGGTGAATCAGGTGAAAGCCTACGCTCCACATGCTGTCCGATCCAGCGAAGACGCCGCCCGGCTTGAGCACTCGGTAGACTTCGGCAAGCAGGCGATCCTGCAAGGCGGTCGAAGGGACGTGATGCAGCATCGTGAACGACACAGCGCCCGAGAATGAGCCGTCCGCAAACGGCATCACCGTCGCATCACCTTCGACGACTATGACGTTCGTGCCCTGCAGTCGCTCCCTGAGGGCGACTGCCAGGCGCTGATCGATTTCAATCGAAGTCATACGGGGCAGCCGCTCGCGCAGAATGTCAGTCGTCATCCCCGGCCCCGGCCCGACTTCCAACACGTCGCCGCCAAGCTCAACGTCTTTGAGCGCCCAGGGAATGATTTCGTTCGCGAGCGCCTTTTTCCAAATACTCGTCCTGCAAAACCATCGGTGGAAGCGATTCATCGGGTGTTCCTCCATTCAACATCGTAACGTTCTGGGTGAGTACGCCTCTGACGCCGAGAGCCGCCGGCGCCGCGGCTCGACGCAGAAAACAGCCACAAGCTGGTAAAGATGCTCATTAATGCTTTGTTCATTTCCGAGTTCCCTTTCGTTAAGTTTAATTCTCAATCGCTTCGCCTTCTTCAAGTGATAAGGTATCTTTGCCTATGAATGACAGCTGTCCGTACCGAAAACAACATCTTGGCGATGAAGAGCCCATTCTCTGATGATGCGGCGCCGATCTCTTCTTCGAATTGATGACTCGAGATCACGTCGACAGCGCGTGGCTATGCAACAACGCACATCGATCTCAACCTGCGCCGACAACCCCTCCATTGATTTGATCGATATCAGCCGGATCTAACCGGATCGCCGACATCAAGCGGCTCGTCGGTAAAAATGATGCAACCCGCCGACGTGCGGAATTGAGATGACCTTGCCCTTCGCCGGCGCTTCGATCTCTCGTGGAGTTGGCGAGTTCCTCTCCAATGCCTCATGCGGTCGAGAGTTGTGATAATAGTCGAAGTAATCTCGCAAGGTTCGGCGCAGGTGATCTTCACCGATGATGATCAGATTATTGAGACACTCTAGGCGAATCGAGCCGATTACGCGTTCCGCGTATGGATTTTGGAAAGGCGTTCGAGGCGCAGTGATCACCTCTTCAATCTGCATCCCCTTTACTCGCAGCCGAAATTCTGCCCCGTAATTTGCCGAGTAGGCGAGAGGTCATTATCGCCTGTAGGTATCCCCTTGGCTGTATCCGCCGTTTCCAGCTTTGTGCCCGTTTAGGTTCTCCATAGCGACGATTCCCCCTCACCCCTCACTGACC
>DATCXQ010000105.1:0-5935 GCA_036565725.1 Blastocatellia bacterium | reverse complement strand
AGTCAGTGCCGCGAGCGGTTGCGAGCGGCCGTTGGCGAAGGCTCAGATCGGCGCCGCTCGCAGTACCGATCCAGTCGATGCCTCGCGAAATCCAGATCTTGGCGCCGCCGGTCATATAGATGGAAAACAAAAAGGGAGTGGGGAATATGGAGTGGGAAGTGGGGATAAGAAAGCAAGTTCCTTGTCCCCATTCCCCATTCCCCATTCCCCACTCCCCATTCCCCACTCCCTTTTCGCCTTTTGGCTCACCCGAGCAGACCACGTATTCTGGCCCCGAGCGCAGCGCGCGTCTCGGCGTCGTCCATCGCGTATTCGAAGACTGTCTTCAGGTAATTGATCGGGTCGCCGATGGTCAGCCACTCGCCGTCGGTCACGGGCTCGGCGACGACGCGGCCTCCGCGACGTATGTATTCGCGCACCGCATCGGTCAGCCATAACTCGTTCGATTTGCCCAGCGGAATCTCGCTGAGAATCCGGATCACGTCGGTCGAGAGCAGAAAGCGTCCGAACATGGCCAGGTTCGATTTCGCCTCTTCGCGCGACGGCTTCTCGACCACGTCTCTCATCTCATAACCGCCGCCCTCCCTGAGTTCGACGACGCCGTAGCGCGAGACGTCTTCCCAGGGAACTTCCTGTACGCCGGCGACCAGAGCGCCGGTCGCCTGGTGAGTTTCGACCAGACGTCTGGCGAAGGAGACCCTGGTCTTCAGAATGTCGTCGCCGTAGGCGTAAATGAACCCCTCGCCCTCCGGAATGTGCGGGCGCGCGACCAGGAGCGGCGTGCCGTTGCCGTAAGGGCCTGATTGAGGTTCGAACAGGATTTCGACGCCGGACAACTTATCGATGAATTCGTCGAGCGGTTTGTGCTTGCCGCGCGGCGGTGGGGCGGGATGTTTGTATTGTCGGTGGAGCGGGTCGGGGTTTTCACCAGTGACGATAACGATCCTCTTCAGCCCGGCCTCTATAAACTCCTCGGCGATCAATTGAATCGCGGGTTTATTGATTATCGGCAGAAGCTCTTTCGGATAGCCCAACGTGACCGGCAGCATTCTGGTGCCCGAACCGGCGGCGGCGATTACGCCTGTTTCGACTTTCATAAATTAAGGTTGATCTCCATTCACGGAATATGGTTTCGGTTGGCAATGAGACGCGCAAAATAGCATCAGGCTTCGCCGTCATCAAGCTGTGGTTTTCAAGAGAAGGGACAATTCAAAGAGTGTTCGAAAGTCGAAAGCGGAATAGAACTTTGATTGAGCCGATGCGGCGGATAAAAGCGAATTGGATCAGTCCCAATCCGTCGCACCGGCTCAATCCGCGCTCTATCACTGTGAACCGCCGCGCGACGTTTGCAGTCGTTTGTCCAGCCCTTCGAGTGATCCGTTGATTTTGCGGTAAAGCGATTCGATCACCGCGCGATCCAAATCGGAGCCTGCGCCCGCGTCGTAAGCCGCGATGTACAGATCGAGAGCCTCTTTCAATTCTCCCTGCGTCTCTTTCACCGTCGCGAGACGCCACAGCGCTCGACGGCCTTCGGGGAGCGAGCCGAAAGCTTGCGTCGATTCGGTCAAGGCGGCGGCTGCCTCAGGATTTTTGCCGGCTTTGAATAACGCCCACCCTTTCGCGCTGAGCGCGCGCCCGCGAAATATGGCCAGCCGTCCGCTGCGGTCATAATTCGGATATTCGCGCAGCGCCCCCTCGGGTTCGGTCGCCACCTGAGCCAGCCCCAACGCCTGCTCGGCCAATTCGACCGCCAGCCCCGTCGAGACGCCGGCATGCGCCAACCTCTCGGCGACGCTCAGCGTTCTGAACGAGCGCCGCGCGCCTTCGGCTTCGATAAAATCCGCCGCGGCTCGCTCCACCTCTTCGACATGTCCGCGCCGCGCTTCGGCGGCGTTTTCCGCCGCGTCCTTTACGCCGCCGCCGGTTTCGCCTGTTGAAGATGGGCTCATCGCCGCCTTGATGGCGCGCAGGCTGGTGTTGAATCTGACCAGCGCCTCGGCGATTTTGAACGTCTCGTCCCTGGTCGGAGGTTCGGCCAGGAAGATCGCCGCCTGATGTTCGCGCGAGAGCAACTCTTTCAGGTTGTCGGCCCGGGCGTCGAACACCCCGCCGAGCCTCGCCGTGAAGCGCCCTTGCGGCGAATAGTCGAAGGCTTTGGAGAATTGCTCCAGCGCGCCGTCGAAATCTTCGACGGCCAGGTAGAGTTTACCCAACGTGAAATATAGCGTCGGGAAGTTGGCGTAAGACCGGGCCGCAATCAGGTTGCGCTCGGCCTCGAAATATTTCCCACTGGCGAGGTCGACTTCTGCGGCGGCGATGCGCGCCCAACTGTAGCGCGGCTCGACCAGAAGCGCCGCCGCGACGGCCTGTTGCGCCTGTTTAAATTTATTCTGCGCGAGGCAGTGAAAGGCCAATTGCGTTTGCAGGTAGACGTCGCCGGTGATCTCTTCCGCCGAGCCGCCGATGGATCGCGCCTGATCGAGCGCCTCAGCCATCCGCCCCTCGTCGCCCTGCGCGAGATACGCCAGCGCCATGCCTTTGTACGACGGCGAATGTCTGGGGGTGATTTCGAGCTGTTTGCGAAAGAGTTCGATCGCGTCGGCGTAAGCCCCCCGCGCGCGGTATAGATTGGCCAACTCGTAATAGGCCCGTTTGTCGTTGGCGTCGAGGCCGACCGCGAGCCGGTATTTGGCGATCGCGTCGTCCAATCGCAGCCCCATCCGATAAGCCGCGCCCAGCAGCCGGTTCGGTTTGGCGTCGGCGCCTGCAAGTTTCGACGCCGCTTCGAGCGCGCGGATCGCTTCGCCGGTGGCCTCGATCGTCATATAAAACTCGCCGAGCGAGGCCAGCCTCGACGGCTCTTTGGCGAACCGCCGTTCAAGCCCGCGCGCTATCTCGACGGCCTCATTCCGATAACCCCGCGCCGACAGCGCGAACGGAATGCGAATGACAGTCTCTTCGAAGAAGCGGTCGGTTACGCGCTCCGGCGTTACGGCGACCGCGCGGCGGAAGTTCTCCATTGCGCGCTCGACGTCATTCCGCCCAAGCGCGCCCTCGGCCAGTTGCGCACGTCTGGTGACGGCGGCTTCATGCGCCGCCCGAATCTGTTCGGAGGCGTTGCCGGTCTCAAGGAATTTTCGCAGAACCGCGTCGCGGGCGGCGGGGTCTTCGATCGCCAGGATCTCTGCGGCCAGATAGCCCGCCCCGGCAAGCGCTTCTGTGAAAAGCGCGGCGGGATTATTGATCACCGGGGGACTTTGGACGGGCGCAGATTGCGCCTGCGCTGATGAATTTGCCACAGAGACACAGAAACACAGGGCCACGGAGACGGAGAGACTGAGAGATAGAGAGACAGAAAGACGGGGCGACTGGGGGACTGGGGGACTGGGCGAAAATTTCTCCCCGTCGCCCCGTCGCCCCGTCGCCCCGTCTCTCAGTCTCTCAGTCTCCGTGGCTCTGTTGCTCTGTGGCATAAATACTGTTCAGTCGCCGTAGGGATAGTTCCTGAAAAGCTTTTGGACCGCCCTTCTCAACCTTTTGATGTTCTTCTCCGATTTACGTGACAGGTTATCAGTGGCGTCGCCGCGCCAGAGCAATTGACCCTGCCTCGCGTCCACGATCTCCACTGTCAATTCAAACTTCCGCTCTACGACCGGCTCTACCGTGACCGGGCCGCCGTTCCAACCCCACCCCCAACTCGGGCCCCAGCCTAGAGCCGGCCCCAGGCCCCAGCCCGGCCCATAGCCGTAATCATATTCGACGAACGAGGCGCGATCCTCGACGTCGCTTCGATAGCTGACGATGACGTCGGGTTGCTGTCCCGGCGGGGCCCTTCTGAATCCCTTGGCCGCTAGTTGGAATTCTATATCTTGGACGATGCGTGGCTGCCATAGCCGCAATTCGCCAGGGTCTTCGCACTCGCCCCAGGCGTAGGTCCTGTATCGTTGGAAACTGGCGCCACGCTCCCAATCGACATTAACCTTCTGCCCCAGCGCGACGATAGACGCCACAAATAGAAGATAGAAACTTGCAACAACGCATATCACTTTCACTGCGTTTCCTCCTTCCGAATTGTGGGGACCGTCTCTCAATAAATCTTTATGCTCATGGGAGCCTTCTCACGAATGTTCGAAGGCCAGCCGGGTCATCATCGCTCAATCACCTTAAAACTCCAACTGCTTCAAGTAGTCGAAACTGATCTTGATGCTGTCGAACGGCGAGCCGGGGCAGGTGTCCTGCTCGACGAAGTAGTGCTTGATGGCGCCCTTCGGCGCTCTGGCAAAGACGGATTTGAAATCGATCACGCCGCGCCCGACCTCGGTGATGCCGCGATTCGGAGTCTTGTCCATCTCTTTGACGTGGAACAGGACGAAGCGGTCTTTGTGCTTGTCGAGGTAAGCGATCGGGTCTTTACCTGCCTTCGCGATCCAATAGATGTCGAGTTCCATCCTCACCAGGTCTTTGTCGGTCTCCTCCAGCAGCAAGTCATAGGGCAATTTTCCGTCCTTCGCCTCGAACTCGAAGTCGTGATTGTGGTAGCCGAACTGGATGCCCGCCTTGCGGCAGGCCTCGCCCGCGCGGTTGAAGGTCTCGGCGTGGCGTTTGTAATCGTCCAGAGTCCCCCGGTCTTTGTCCACCAGGTAAGGACAGATCAGGAATTGGTGGCCGACGGCCTTGGCCGTTTCGATTGTCTGGTCGAGTTTGGTCTGAAAGTCGGCGAGCGGCGCGTGGGCCGACGGCGCGGCCAGGCCGTAACGATCGAGGGTCGCCCGCACATCTTTAGGAGATTTGTTGTAATAGCCGGCGAATTCGACCTCCTTGTATCCGATGGCCGCGACCTTTTCGAGCGAGCCTTCGAAATCTTTCGCCATATCGGCGCGCACGGTGTAGAGCTGCACGCCGATGCTGCTGAGCTTGTTCGCCGCCGCTTCGCCTTCGATCCGGTTCAAAGCAGTCAGGGCGACGGCTCCAATTACGCTTTGACTCGCAGTAGACAGGAATCTCCTTCGATTGATCATAAGTCGTGTCTCCAATTGTTGGGGTTATGCCTGAACGTCTCAAGTGAAAGAATTTCGGCCACGAATAAACACGAATGAACACGAATATTTTTCTTGATAATCCGTCTGTCTTCTGCCTTCCTGCCGCCATTCGTGAACATTCGCGTTCATTAGTGGCTGAAATCCTTTTCCCCGAACGCCATTCGTTGAACGTCCGACAATTTAGGCTAAAGAGCGGGCAAAGAAAAGGCGCGGGCAAATTTCTATCGTCGGCGAGGCGATAAAGCCGGCTGGCGAGTATAATGTCGGCGGCTTATGCCGAGTTTAAATTCGTTGATGGAGAATCCGGGTGTGAAAGTAACGTCGAAAACCCAGCCTCAAACGCAGGCGTCGCCTCTGGTCATTGCAATCCAATTAGATCACTCGAAGATCGTGGCGGCGTTAATAAATGAACAGGGCCGCGCCGTCGAAGACCGCGAGATCGCCACGCCGCGGCGAACGACGCGCGCCGCCGCCGTAGAGGTGGCGAAGATGATTGTCGCCCTTGCCGTTTCGCAATCGCGCGCCCGAAACCCCATAAACGCGATCGGTTTTTCGGTCGCGGGCCTTGTAGACCCGGCGACCGGCCGCGTTTCGATCCCAGGGTTGAAGGGTTGGACGCGCGTAGCCTTGCGCCAAATGATCGAGGAGGAATTGAAGGGCGCGGGCATCGACGTGCGCGTCCCGCTGGACGAGAAGCGCGCGCGCGCCAAATACGGCGATTCGGCATTTCCGGCGACGGTCATTAATTCGCGTGCGGCGGCGATGGCGGCGGGCGAAGCGTGGGTCGGCGCGGCTCGCGGAAAAAACAACGTCGTCTATCTCTCAGTCGGCGAAGACGTCGAGGCCGGCATCATCGTAGACCGGCGCGTCGCGCCGGGCGCCGGTGGAATGGCGGG
>DATCXQ010000104.1:0-12646 GCA_036565725.1 Blastocatellia bacterium | reverse complement strand
GGGCGAGGGGGCCGCCGGCCTGAAGGGAAAAATTGTCGCCGCCGGCGGCAGGCTCCCGGCACGGATACTAGCGCATCTCGCGCCTGCCGAGCCTGAAGCTCGCGATGAAGCGCTGCGCTTCGCCGAAGCGAGCGTCGAGAGCGATGGCCGCTTCAGCTTCGGCAATCTGGCGCCGGGCAAATACTGGCTATTGGCGCGCCCTATCCTGGATTCCGAGCCGAACGACAAACCGGCGCGTCCGGCAGCCTGGGACACGGCCGAACGCGCTAAGTTGCGCCGGGAAGCAGAAGCAGCCAACATCGTAATAGAGCTAAAGCCCTGCCATCGTGTTAGCGATTACACCCTTCATTACGGCAAATAGGGTGATCATTTTCCATTTTCCATTTGATATTTGGCATATGCCACTAAGAAGATCGGTTCAGGCAATAGCAAATGCCAAATATCAAAGTTCGGCGCCAGACCGTGCTTACTGTTTCTTCTGCCCCTTGCCGTGCATCTTTTCCATCATGTCCATCATGTTCATGCACATGGACATGTGATTCTTCATCTCCGCGAGCGCCTTCATCGCCTGGTCATTGGCAGCCCGCATCCTGGCCGGGTCGTTTGACTGGTTCGCCTCCTCCAGCGCCTTCGTCGTCTGATTAATGGACTTTGCCGTCTCCTGACAGTGTTTCCGACACTCCTTCATCATCTCGTCCATCGTCATCTGCCCGCCAGGCTTCTGCTCGCCCGGTTTGGCGCCTTGCTGAGCCGCCACAAGCGCGGTGAGCGCAAACGCCAGTGCGAGGCTCCTGACGGTCGCCATCTTGATCCCTTTCAGTCTCATAATCCTTCCTTATCTGGTATGTATGGTTTGAGAGTCAGGGGAGAGGCTGCGGGGAGAAGCTTTCGGGAAGGTTATTCGGAATTAAAAAACATGGTAAACCGCTGGCGACAGGCGGGGCAAACAAGCGCTAAGGCGATGACAGCGCTGTATCACTTCTGCGCCCGCGGCGGTCGCGGCCGAGGCCGTAATAACCCTTACGGCTGCGTACTACCAGCCGCGGAAACTCGAGCTGCGACGTCACCCTAACCTCGATGTGACGCCACTTTCCGTCGGTCACGAAGTTCGACGGCGTGTAGCCGATCGAATACTGGCGGCGCAACTCCAGCGCGACCTGCTCGAACGCCTCGCTCATCATTTCGGCGTTGCCTGGAAAGTACGACTTCCCTCCGGTCGCGGAGGCCAGCCCGTCCATGACGGCCCCGCCGTTGCTGCGCGGCCGGAGCGGGCCGAACAAGAATGTGTATACAGTGAGGTCGGCTTCCCGGAGCATCCGCTTGACGTCTCCGGAGTCGAGCCGCGAGTGGTTATCCTCGCCGTCGCTGATGACGATCAGCGCGCGCTTGTTCAGGCGACTGCGTTTGACCTGCTCAAGGCCGAAGGCAATGGCGTCATAGAGCGCGGTATTGCCCTGCGGTTCTATACCGGAGATGCGCGCCAGCATCGCCTCACTCCCACGCGCCCCTTCGAGCAGAAGTTGCGGGCGCTCGTTGAAGCCGATCAGGAAATACTCGTCCTCTTCGTGACTCGTCTGAGTGAAACGCCTCAGCGCCTCTCTGGCGCGCATAATCTTTTCGCCGGTCATCGAAGCCGAGACATCGAGCACGACGCCGACTGCCGCCGGCGAGTCCTGATCGCTGAAGAAGCTGATCTCCTGCCGCACGCCGTCTTCGTAAACGGCGAATGCGCCTTGATTCAGCCCCGACACAAAGCGGCCCTCTTTATCAGTGACGCTGACCCGTAGAGAAACCAGATCGGTGTTGATGGCGACGGTTTTTTCTTCGACGCCTTTGGGCGGAGGGGCGGGCGCAAAAGCGCCGCCCCTCTGTTGCGCCTGCAGTGACAGCTGCGGGGCGATCAGAATGGCCGCGCAGGCCAGCAGGTAAATGACCGCCACTCGCGGCGTATGGAAGTGAAACCGCATGGCCCCTCCTCACTCAACGACGAGCTTGCCTTTGATCATGTCCATCCCACAGGCGAATGTGAACTCGCCCATGCGCGGCGTGAACTCGACCGCGATTGGCTCATTGAGCGGCAGCTTGCTGTTGATATTGTACTCTTTAATCACGACCTCTTTCGCGCAAGTCGCGTCAGTCTTTCGCACGAAGGTCACTTTGGCTGGCGTACCGGCCTTCAGTTTGAGGCTGGAAGGCTCGAAGCCATTGCTAGTGACCTCGACGGTCGCGGTCTGCGCATCGTTCTGCAGCGAGGGCTCAGCAGCCGACTCAGGCGCGGGGTCTGACAGCTTCTTCATCATGCAGCAATTCTGCTCAGCGCCGATTTTCTGCTCCTTAGCCGCGCAACAATTCTGCCCCGTGTTGCAGACGATTATGAATTTGGCTTGATTTGATCATAATGCTACATCATTGCCTGCCTGCTTACTCCTGCTTTGCTTGCCGCTTGTCTGACCGAACAGGATTCACGATCGTCGTCGCGGCGGAACTTCGACTGGTAAACACGCGCCCACACGTAGTCGTAAGCCTGCTCGGGTAGTTCCTGTTTCAGTTGAAAACTATATGACTTAGACCCGACGAACCCCGTCTCGAACGTGGCGATCTCAAAGCGGAACCGCTCCGACTGGCTAAAGTTCTGAATGTCCTTGTAGCGCCAGAAGCGCGAGTGATCCGGGCGCTCAGCCGACTCGAACGCCACGCGGTCGGCGTAGATTCTGAGCGCGCCGGAACAGCCGCCGAGCTTGTGCAGATGCTTGACCGGGATTTCAAACCGAGGCGAGCCTTCCGTCACGGGCGGCACGCTCGTGACGAGCGGCCGCGCGGATTGCGCCTGCAGGAGCGCGCTGATTTCGGGCGTGATCTCGCCTTCGAGGATTTTGAAGCTCCATTCCCTGTCACGCCACGCCAACCTCTTTTCGTCTTCGTAAGTCAGCAGTTCAATTCTGGTCTTTGATTCGACTTTGACCTGCTGAAGCTCGATGTACCGCCACGCTCGCGCGTGTGTCTCGTGCGCGGTCTTGTATTCGATCTTCTCCGGCGTGATGACGAGCGAGCCGCGACAGCTTCGCAGCGTGTGATCATGCTCCACCGGAAATTCGTAGCTCTGCGCGGCTGCGGGCGCCGCCGCGAGCAGGAGCGTTAAGGCGATCAATGTTATCCAGCGTTTCATCTCTCACTCTCTTTCCGCGCGAGCCTCGTTCCTGTTTGCTACCGGGGCCAGGCTCATTTGTGACCAGGCCGCGAGTACGGCAGGCACGTAGTTGCGAGTTTCGAGCGGCAGCAGTTTGCGCCGCGCCAGTTCGTTGAAGTCACGCGCGCCTGCCCTCTCGATGGCGCGCTGCACGCGGCCCTCACCCGCGTTGTAGGCCGCGAGCGCAAGCTCCCAGTCGCCAAACATGCCATAAAGGTCTTGCAGGTAGCGGGCCGCCGCGCGCGTCGCACGCTCCGGATGAGTTCGGTGGTCGTCGCCGGGAGCGACCGTTAGACCGTAGCGCCTCGCCGTGTCCGGCATCAGTTGCCAGATGCCGCGAGCGCCTTTCGGAGAGAGCGCCAGCGGGTTGAAACCGCTCTCGACAAGCGCGACGGACAAGACTTCAAGCGGAAGTTTCTCCTCGATCAAAATTCGCGTCAGGATGTCGCGGTAGGAGTTGTAACGGGCGAGCGCGATGCGCGGAGCGGCGCGGGTTGAAGACAAGCCCGGCCAGCCGCGTTTCGCCGGCGGCGGCGGGGGCGCCGGGTTGAGCGCCGCTTGTTCTGCGGCGATGCGGCGCAGCAATTCTTCGGTTAGCAGTCCTCGCCCGGAGGGCGCTGACACAGCGATTATCAATTCGGCCTTTTGCAACGTCGCGCGCGCCTCAGCTATCTTCCCCTGCTTTCGCGCTTCAACGCCTTCGTTGACGAGTCGCGAGGCGGCTAGAGCGCGCTCGGCAGCGGCGGCGCGTTCATCCACCGTCGCCCGGATTCGCTCCATCGCGCGGGCGGCGGGGTCGTCGGTCTGCGCTTGCGTCGGGTTCGGCGGATAGGCCAGCAGGATTGCCGCAAGGCTCAGCCCGTAACAACGTGCGACGAATTTGACTACAGTAGTCCGCATCTCGATTCCTCTCTTACGCGGCATCCGGCAAGGGGGCCGGTTGGCGTTTCACATCCGTGTGCCATTTCCAGATCGCGTAGATCGCCGGGTAGACGAACAGTTCGAGCGCGAAGGAGAAGAACATACCGGCGATCATCGGCGCGGCGATGCGCTTGGTCAGGTCTGATCCGGCGCCCACGGCGAACATCACCGGCAGCAGGCCGATGAAATCCACCGCCACGGTCATAAACTTAGGGCGCAGCCGCTGGACCGATCCTTCCAGGATCGCCTCGCGCAAATGCGCCATCGTACTCATCCGGCCCCGCCCCTTCATCTTGTTGTAAGCCATGTCCAGGTAGAGAAGCATGAAGACGCTCGTCTCCGCATCCACGCCGAGGAACGCGATCAGTCCTACCCAGACCGGGATGCTCAGGTTGTAGCCGAGCAGGTAGAGCAGCCACATCGCGCCCGCCGCCGAGAACGGCAGCGAGAGTAGGACGATCAGCGTATAGCCCACCGACTTCGTGTTGAAGTACATCAGCAAAAAGATGATGAAGAATGCGACTGGCAGGACGATCATCAGCTTCTCGGCGACGCGCTCCATGTTCTCGTACTGCCCGCTCCAGACCAGCGTGTAGCCGACCGGCAGTCGCACTTTTTCCTTGACGGCCTGTTTGGCGTCGTTCACGTAGCCGCCGATGTCGCGCCCGCCCACGTCCACGTAGACATAGCCGCTCAGCCGCCCGTTTTCATCGCGGATCATGCCGGGGCCGGAGAGCAGCTTAATGTCGGCAAGCTGGCTGATGGGAATCTGCGCGCCGTTCATCGCCGGCACGAGCGCACGGTTAAGACTATCAACCGCCCCGCGATAGTCGCGGAGGTAACGCACGTTGACCGGGTATCGTTCGCGCCCCTCAACGGTCGTCGTCACGCCCTCGCCGCCCACAGCCGACATAATCACCATGTTCGCCTGATCAATCGTCAGGCCGTAACGCGCCAGCTCTTCGCGTTTGAGGTTGAAGTCGAGGAAGTAGCCTCCGGCGGTGCGCTCGGCGAATACGCTGGTCGTCCCCGGCACGTCTTTCATCGCCATCTCGATGTGTCGGCCGATCTCCTGAATCTTGTTGAGATCCGGGCCGAGCACCTTGATCCCGACCGGTGTGCGCACGCCAGTCGTCAGCATGTCTACGCGCGCCTTAATCGGCATCGTCCAGGCGTTGACCACGCCGGGCAGTTGCAATCTGTCGTTCAGCCCACCGGCCCCGTAGATCAGTTCCTCCGTGCTCTGGTGGTCGGGCCAGCCGAGGCGGAGCAGCTTTTGTAGCCATTCCGGCGCCCAGCTTGAATACCACCGCGGGACCTTCGGCCACTGCTCCTTCGGTTTGAGCACGACGACCGTCTCCATCATCGAGAAGGGCGCGGGGTCGGTCGCCGTCTCTGCCCGACCCGCCTTACCGAAGACGCGCTCAACTTCCGGAAAAGATTTGATGAGCTTGTCCTGTGTTTGCAGCAGCCGCTGAGCTTCGGTAACGGAGATGCCCGGCATCGTCGTCGGCATGTAAAGCAGCGCACCCTCGTCGAGCGGCGGCATGAACTCCGTCCCGAGCCGCAGGTAGATAGGTATTGTGGCCAACACGACGAGCGCCGCTCCGATGACCATGGCGTAGCGGAACCGCAGCGCGAATTCGACCACAGGCTGATATAGCCGACGCAGGAAGCGGCTCAAGGGGTGTTTATCTTCCGGGTAGATTTTACCGACGATCAGTTTGTTTGCGACCCAGCACAGCCATCGCGGGCGGAAATCAAATTTCTTCGGGCGGATGAACAGAACGACGAGGGCCGGTACGAGCGTGACGGAAAGACCCGCCGCGATGGCGATGGCGCCGATTTTGGTGAAGGCGAGCGGCTTGAAGAGCCTGCCTTCCTGCGCCTCCAGCGCGAATATCGGCGTGAAGGCGATGGCGATCACGAGCAGCGAGTAGAAGCTCGGTGGGCCGACCTCTTTGGCCGCGCCGACGACCACGTCTTTGAAATCGCCCGGCGAGCCTTGCGCCAGCCAATCTTCCAACTTCTTGTGCGTCTGCTCGACGATCACGATGGACGAATCCACCATCGAGCCGATCGCGATCGCGATGCCCCCGAGCGACATGATGTTGGCCGTGACGTTCATCCCCAGCAGTGGAATGAAGGAGAGAATGACCGCGATCGTGATCGTGATGATCGGGATGCCCGCGCTAGTCAGATGCCAGAGGAAGACGACGATGACCAGGCTGACGACCGTCAGTTCCTCGATCAAAGAGTCCGACAACGTGGCGATCGCCCCCTCGATCAACTCGCCCCGGTCGTAGGTGGTCACGACTTTCACGCCTTCGGGCAGCGTCGGCTCTATCTCGGCGAGCTTGCCTCTCACCCGTTCGATGACCCGCTGCGCATTCTCGCCGGAGCGCATAATGACGATCGCGCCGACCGTCTCGCCCTGTCCGTCGAGTTCCGCAACGCCGCGCCTCAGATCTGGGCCGAGCGTAACCGCGCCCAGGTGTTTCACGAGCGCCGGCGTGCCGTTTTCATTCGTGGTGACGACGATGTTCTCGACGTCATCGGTTGAGCGTATATAGCCGCGCCCGCGCACCATGTATTCGCGCCCGGTGAACTCGACCAACCGCCCGCCCACGTCGTTGTTGCCCGCCCTGACCGCTTCAACGACTTTATCGAGCGGGATTTTATAAGCTGACAATTTGTTGGGATCGAGATTGACCTGATACTGCCGCACGAAGCCGCCGACGGGCGCGACCTCCGCGACGCCGGGCAGCGATTGCAGTTCGTACCTGAGCCGCCAATCTTGCAACGAACGCAGTTCCGCGAGGCTGTGTTTGCCAGTCGTATCAACCAATGCGTACTGAAAGACCCAGCCGACTGCAGTCTCATCCCGCCCCAATTCGACGCTCACCCCTTGTGGCAGCTTGGGCGTGATGTTGCTCAGGTATTCGAGCGTGCGCGAGCGCGCCCAGTAGATGTCCGTGCCGTCCTCGAAGATGACGTAGACGTAAGAGAACCCGAAATCGGAAAACCCGCGAATGTCCTTCACCTTCGGCGCGCCGAGCAGCGCGGAGATGATCGGGTAGGTCACCTGGTCCTCCATGATGTCGGGGCTGCGGTCCCAGCGCGAATAGATGATGACCTGCGTGTCGGAAATGTCGGGCAGGGCGTCGAGCTTGATGTTCTTCATCGACCACAGCCCGACGAGTGTCGCCATTCCGACGAGGAGGAGGACGATGAAGCGGTTGCGCGCGCAAAATTCAATCAGTTTGCCCATCATAATTTCACTCCTGCTTCTTCGGCTGATGCCGCGAATGATCCTCAATCCCGGTCTGAGGCGTTGTTGGCGCGCCAGGCTGATGTTGTGGATGGTCCGCCGGATTGGACGGCAATGATGGTTTGCTTGCGGCTGGGGCTTTGCTTCCGCCGTCATGACCGCCGCCGTGACTCATGCCTGGCATGCCCATCCCGTTCGCCGCCGATTTCAATTTGCTTTCTGAATCGATCAGGAAGTTGGCCGAGGTCACCACGCGCTCGCCCGCTTTCAGCCCGCCGAGCACGATGAATTCGTCATCCACTTTCGCTCCCAGCCGCACTTTGCGCGGCTCGAAATAACCGCCTTCGTGCGCGACAAAAACCAGTTGATCGGCGCCCGAGTCCATCACAGCTTCCTGTGACACGACCACCTGCTTGCCGTAACCGATCGCCAACTCCACGTTGGCGAACATGTCGGGCTTGAGCGCGAAGCCCGGGTTGGCGATCTCTATCCGCGCTTTCAGGGTGCGCGTCGCGTTGTCGAGCTGCGGATAGACGTAAGTAACCTTGCCCCGGTAGGAGCGGCCGGGAAAATACGAGAGGGTGACTGTGGCCGGCTGTCCGATTTTTATTTCGGGCGCTTCGTATTCGTAGACGTCGGCGATCACCCAGATCGTCGAAAGATCGGCGATCGTGTAAAGCTCGGTTTCCGGCGTCACGCGTTGTTTCGGGAAGGCGTTGCGCGTGAGGACAAAGCCGTCGGACGGCGCATGCAGCTTGAGCGCCTTGAAAGGCTTGCCGGTGTGTTCCAGGTGTTCAAGCTGCGCCATCTCGATGTCCCACAACTCCAGCCTCTTGCGCGTCGCCGCCAGCAGCGAGGCGCTTCCCGTCACGGCTTCGCGGAACGGGCTGTTCGCCAGTTCGTCGCGGCCTTTGAGCGCGAGCAGGTACTCTTGCTGCGTCTGCCAGAGTTCCGGGCTGTAGACGCTGATGAGCGGCTGCCCCTTAACAACCTGTTTGCCGATAAAGTCCACGAAGACCTCTTCAATCCAGCCTTCGACGCGCGGATGAACTCGCGTGACCTTCGTCTCGTCCCAGGCCAGACGTCCCACCGCGCGCAGGGTTCTGCCGACGGCTTTGAACTCCGCCGCGCCGTACCGCACGCCGATCAACTGCTGCTTTTCAGGCGTAATCTGAAAAGCGCCTTCGGGCAGGGATGTTCTGGCTACGGCGCCTTCTTCCGCATAAACAGGGACTAAATCCATGCCGCAGTCCGGCGCTTTACCGGGCTTGTCGGATTTGTAGGCCGGGTGCATAGGGTCAACCCAGTAGAGGACTTTTCTCTCGGCGGTCTTCGCGCTTTGAGCGGCGTCCTTCGAGACTAGCCTGAGCAACCGCTCCCTGTACGCATAGCCCGCGCCCGCCAACCCGATGACCAGCAGCAACATGGCCCAACGAAACACCCGCCGTTTCTTTGGCGGGCGGCGGATTCCGCTGCCAGACTTCTCTGCTTCCCTGGGGTGAGGTTCGGCTTCCGTATCAAGGTCGGCTTGCTCAAGCTTGGCCGCCAGGCTATCAGAGCCAGGCTGTTTTTCTTCCATTTGTTTGTTTGTGATCGGCATGGTCACAGCCCCTTTCCTTGACGAAGAATGCTGGGGCTGACTTCAAAAAAGTCAGCCCTAGCGTTGAAAGATGCTTACCTGCCTTCCATCTCCTTGGCTCGCATCGAGTGATACTTCGCCATCTCGTCGGATTCCTGCGCCAGGGCTTCGGCGGCATTGATGTATTTCTCGCAATGCAGCCGCATCTTTTTGATGTAGGCGTTCTCGCCGGTGTCCTTCGGATTCCTGGCGACCGTTTTGCCGTAATCGGCCAGCATCTTCTTATGCGCTTCGGCCTCCTTGCGGTATTCGGCGGCCTTCTTCCGGTACTGCTCGGCGCGCTCCCGGTGTTCCTGCGCAGTCTGCGGAGCCTTCATCTCCTGCGCATGCGCGGAATGATCCTGTTTGGCGTCCTGCGCCACCCCCCAGATCGAGAGGCCTGCAGTTAGCATCAGAGCGACCACACCGATCAGCAGTCGCATGGTTGTCGTATTTGCTCTTGGTCTTGTGTTTTTCATTTTTTCTCCTTATTCGAGTTTGAATTGTTGATTGATGAATCGCTCACTTGATGAACTCCGTCGCATGCGCCGACCCGTCACGGCCTCAAATTGACCCCGACGAACGGCTCGAGCGCCGCAATTGCTTTTTCTTGATTGCTAAGTTGCTCGTAGTAACCCAGCTCGTAATTGAGCAGCGTCATCAGGTTGTCGAGCAGCGTCAGAAAATCCACTTTGCCCACTTCATACCCGGCAATCGCCGATTCGAGCGAGAGCGACGATTGCGGGATGATCGTCGCGCCATAGAGCTTGAGGAGCCGCTGCGCCGTAGTCACGGCCAGATAGCGATCCTTGATGCGGAAGAAGAGCAGCGACGTCGCGTTCTCCAGCCGCTCCCTTTCGGCGCGCGCGCTAGCCGTCGCTTCGGTCAAGGCGGGACGCTGCTTCTGCCAGAAGTAGAGCGGAATCTTCACGCCGACATTGACGCCATACATCTCCGGCATGCCGGGCCGATTGAAATAGGTCAGGCCGACGGTGAAGTCGGGATAGAAGTCTTTCCGGGCGAGTTCAACGCCGTACTGCTCGCGGTCAATCTTGCGCCGCTGCGCTTTTAGCGCCGGATAATTCGTCAGCGCCACCTCGTTCAGCTCCGCCAGGCTGTGAGTGAACTCACGCGGCCTGATCTCTTCCGGCCTGCCGACCGGCGTCTCGGGTTCGCGGTAGAGCAGACTGTTGATCCTCGCCTCGGCCGTCTGCTTCCTCTGTTCGAGCACGGTCAGTTGATCGGTGAGTTTGGAGATTTCGACTTGCGCTTTGAGAACGTCCTGCTGAACGCCTTTACCCACCGAGTAACCGGCCTCGGCGATCCTGGCGAATTTCTCAACCAGTTCCTTATTCTTCGAGACGGTCTCGATAGCCTTGTGAAGGTAGAAGAGGTCGTAGTAAGCGTCCTTGACCTCGGCGACGACGTTCAGCCGAACCTGCTCGTAGTTCCACCACTCGGCCTCCGCCTCGACGTTCGCCATCTTGCCTTTGATCGTGAGCTTGCCCGGGTAGGGAACCTCTTGCGTGAAGCTGAGCATGCGCGCGCTCGCCGGATCGCCCTTTTGAATGTCGAACGGCGGGACGAAAGCCGCGTTGCCCGCGTAGCCGTAACTAAGCATCGGCTCAGGCAGAGCTTTGGCTTGCGGCACGCGCGCGCGCATCATATCGAAGCCCCGTCGCATGGCTTTGATCTCCGGATTTTGTTCCAGAGCCTCTGCAACCAGCGCTTGAAGTGAAACCGGGCCAGGGGCCGCGGGTTTCACATTAATCGCGCGCTCGTTTTCTGCTATGGGGTTGGCGTTCGAGGTCAGAGCAGACCTGGCGCCTGTCTGCTGCGTCGCGACATTATCGCCAGGCAGGGAAACGGCAAGCAGCAAACACGCCATCAATCGATGAGTTCGTCTCAATCTCATCACAGCCTCTCCTTTTCCGCGATGATTCTTTACGGAAAAAGTCTTAGTCCTATGCCCCTCCGTCGCGATTTGTGACCGCGCAAAGGGCTGGAGATAAAAAGTCAGCCTAGGAGCGCATTGATGGATTGATTAGATCAGTAAAGAGGAATGAATCAGATAAAGCGGGCGCGAGAGGGGCGGCTTCAAGATGGAGATGCATTCAGTTGTTGAAGTCTTCAACCCGGTAACATCAAAAACCTGTGAGACATCCTCGACCGGCGCGTGGTTCAACAATGAGACTTCGACCGTTCGCCCCTCAGCCTGCGACGACACGTAGCAGCAAGCTACTTCGCCTTGCGGCGCGCCCCTCCATGGATCGTCGGGTAACGGCTCGCCCTCGTCTGAGCAAGGAGTCGAATGGCGTATGTCCGCATCCGCTCCTGCGGAGGAGGGTGAGTGATGAGCTGTCTGACAACAGGAGTGTTGTGACTCGCTTTCAAGAGCGCAATGGCAAATGACTCCCGCCCAGGCTTGGTGGGTGAAAAGCAGCGAGAGCAAGATTCCCCGCATCAGCGCGCTCCGGGGAGCTTGGCGGGAAGCCTTGCTTGATGTGTAACCTGTTTTTCTCACTCGCCGCGTCAATGTTCCCTCCCTTTCGCAAGAAGAGTGTTAGAGTTTGCCTTCAGGTATCCTCTGTCCATCGATTACACCCGACTGCAGTCCGGTTCAGAGGAACCGCGTTTTGTTTACACCTCCTCCACTGCAACCAGCATTCCAATCGGCGATAGTGGAAAAAACCTAGATTTAGCGGGTCGGAGAACAAAGTTATGCGGAAAATTCCGCGCCGCCCTGGGGAAATTTTCCCAAATGGGCAGGACGGCGCTTACGCGAGTAGGTATGGTTATGACGGCGCCGGCCATGCGATCGCCACATAGCGCCGACCGCCTTGCGTTCGTTATCGCACTAACGTGTTTCGGGGAATGTGCTAATAGGTAGAAGGTCCGGCGCAACAAACTTCTGTCTTTTGGCCTTCAACAAGCATACCTGTTAGGGGGTATGCTATTGTTTTTGTGATCCCTTCATCACTCCACTCGATTTTCTCCCCGCTCAAATCTCCCTGAACAGAAGACGGCGGCCGGATGGCTGCTTGATAGCGCGCCGTAAGCGCCGCGCGTGAAAGGCAGGCTTCCTGCGAAACCTACGACAGAACGCTTGCAAGACAGGACAAACACGGCATGACGGCGCGAACCGACAATCGTAACAGCCTCTCTCCCCCGCGTGACGCGCGGGGGAAAAACGATTTTACATGCGGCTCACGCGCCGCAATACCCATTAAATGCATTAAAGCGATTCAAACGCGTTTCAGAAGGAATTATGCAAGGTCAAGCGACATCGCGGATCACGAACGAAATGCAGCAGTGTATTCAGGAATGCCTGAACTGCCACAGCGTCTGTTTACAGATCGTCACATATTGCCTGCAACAGGGCGGCAGACATGCCGGCGGCGCACGTCACGACACTGCTCGCCTGCTCGGAAATTTGCAGGACGAGCGCCAACTTTATGCTTCTCGGCTCTGAATTACACATGCGCACATGCGCCGCCTGCGCCGAGGTGAGTGCTCGGTGCGCCGAGAGCTGCGAGGAATTTGGCAATGACCAACAGATGAAGGTTTGCGCCGAAGCTTGTCGCCGTTGCGCCGAAATGTGCCGCCGGTTGGCCGGCGTGTAAACACAGGAGCGACTCCTTACGGCGGG
>DATCXQ010000101.1:0-6312 GCA_036565725.1 Blastocatellia bacterium | reverse complement strand
TCGTAGCGGAGGTCGGCGCCGCGCTGGGGCCCCCCCCGACGCGAACTGCGCCCGCCGAAGATGTCGCTGAAGAGATCGCCGAGAATGTCCTCGAAGCCGCCGAAACCCGGGTCAGTCCACGCGCCCGACGCGGCGGACGATCCGACCCCAGCATGACCGAACTTGTCATACCGCGAGCGACTTTCGGCGTTTGAGAGGACGCCGTAGGCCTCGTTGATCTCTTTAAATTTATCCTCCGCCGTATGATCTCCGGGATTGCGATCCGGGTGGTACTGCAGCGCCAGCTTTCGATAAGCGCTCTTCAACTCCTGCTCTGTGGCGTTCCGGCTGACGCCGAGGACCTCGTAATAATCTATTTTATTCACTGGTTTCCCTTCGCCTTATTTATTCTTGATGCGCTGGCGGCGCCAAAATGAATCCGACATCATCTTACGGGCAGACACTCATGTCTGTTCCTACAATGATACCGGCTCTTAATTGAGCGCGCCAGCCGGAGTATGGGCGAGCGCCTGTTCCAGTAAACGCGCAATGAAATTGACCGCGCCGATGGCGCGCGCGTATTCCATTCTCACCGGCCCTACGACGCCCAGACTGCCTATGATCTGGTCGCCGTAGCTGTAATAAGAGGTGATCACGGCGCAGCCGCGCAAAGTGGGCAGAGTGTTTTCGGCGCCGATGCGGACCGAGACGGCCTGCTGTTGAACCATCTGATCGACGCACTCGTTGAGGATTTTTATAAGCCGCCCCTTCTCCTCGAACACGCGCAGCAATTCGCGTATTTTTTCTATATCTCCGAATTCGGGTTTGGTGACGATGTTAGAAGCGCCCTCGACGAAGACCTCGGATTCTGATTGGGCGGTCTCGCTCACCCCGCGCTCGCAGATCATAACCGCGATTTGCAGCAGGCGGTCATACAGCGCCTTTTCTTCGGACAGGCGTTTGAGCAGTTCCGATCGGATTGCGACCAGGCTCAGGCCGCTGAAATTGGCGTTGAGGTAATTTGCGGCGCCGTGCAATTCGTCCTGGGTCAGGTCTTCGTCGATCCTCACCAAACGATCCTGAACCAGACCCGCGCGCGAAACCGTGATGACCAGGATGCGCCCGTCGCTCAGCCGGACGAAGTCAATATGTTTAATGATGTCGTAAGCGATGTTCGGGGATATGACGATCCCCACGTTCTGAGAAAATTGAGACAGAAGGTGTGACGCGCGAGACATCAGTTGATCCGCGCTCGTCCAATTCGCCGGAGCCCGCTCGCCGAGCAGTCCTTGTTGTATCGCCGTCTCTTCGTGTTCGGAGAGCCTGGTCTGATCGAGTATGTGATCGACGTAGAAACGATAGCCCTTGTCGCTTGGAACGCGGCCTGCCGACGTGTGCGGCTGCTCGAGGAAACCCGCCTCTTCCAGGTCGGCGATGATGTTACGCACCGTGGCGGACGATAAGCCTTCACTCGACATCCTGGAGATAGTGCGCGACCCGACCGGCTCACCGGTCGTGATGTGCGTCCTAATCAGTAGAGCCAGCATTTCACGGCTGCGCTCATCTATCTCCGATCTCCTTTTAATCATTTCGACTTCAGTGCGCGAGCCCACCTGGCTCGACCGGGTAAGATATATTCATTATGTTGCTCTCGGCTCTTCGCGCCGCAAGGTACCATTGCGTCAGAAATTGTGTCAAGGCGCAGCTTCCACACACTCCTTAACCGCAGAAAATACAGGACAAGCGGCGTTTTACAGAGTTGCGCGCGAGGTTGCGGCCCCCCAACACTGAGGGAGGGCGCGTCCCGTCAAATGCTTTTCATCGCACTCCGACTCCCTCTCATTCGGGCTGCCGTTACTTATCTTGCAAGGCCAGGGAGATTGTACTAAGATTCTCAATCTTGAAACAGGCTTCCTTTCGGTACCCGTACACGCCAGCATTAGCATGTAAAGGATCAAATCCGCTGGGGATATAAATCCAGCCCGAGAGCGCTTAATGAAAGAGTACATTCCGATTCTAATTGTCTTCATATTTGTCGCGGGATTCGCCGTGACAAACATCGTCCTTTCGCACGTCGTGGGCAAGCGCAAAAACACACGCGCCAAATTGATGCCATATGAATGCGGAATGGACCCGGTCGGCTCCGCCCATCAGCGGTTTTCTGTGAAGTTCTATCTTATCGCGATGCTCTTCATATTGTTCGACATAGAGGCGATCTTCCTGCTTCCGTGGGCCGTCGTCTTTAAGACGTTGAGCCAGGCGATAACCGATGCCGGGCAAAACGGGCGGGCGTTTGTTTTCCTCGAGATGATGATCTTCGTCGCTGCGCTGTTTGTCGGATATATCTATGTCTGGAAGAAGGGGTTATTTGAGTGGAATCGGAATTAGCGATAGTGGGACAGACTTAAAGTCTATCCTATTATCCTAGGATCAAACTATGGGACTCGAAACTATAATCGGCGATGTTTTACCTGAGGTGATTACCACGCAGCTCGACTCGCTGGTCAACTGGGCGCGTAAGTCGGCGCTCTGGCCGGCCACGTTCGGGCTGGCCTGCTGCGCGATAGAGATGATGGCGATGACCGACCCGCGCAACGACGTGGCCAGATTCGGGGCGGAGGTATTTCGAGCCAGCCCGCGCCAGGCCGACGTGATGATCGTCGCCGGCCGTGTATCGATCAAGATGGCGCCGGTGCTGCGGCGCATTTACGACCAGATGCCGGAACCCAAATGGGTGATTTCAATGGGCGTGTGCGCGTCCGCCGGCGGCGTGTTCAACAACTACGCCATCGTGCAGGGCGTTGACAAGGTCGTCCCGGTCGACATCTTCGTTCCGGGCTGCCCGCCGCGGCCCGAAGGTTTGATATGGGCCATTATGAAGTTGCAGGAGAAAATCGAACGCGAAAAGGTTTTCAAGGAAGAGAAGGCTGCTTAAATCCATGTCTCAAAACCAGGGGTCTCTAACCTCAGAACGGACACAAAGCGCGACTCGCTACCCCCGCTACGCTGACGCCTCTTTAATTCGCGCGAAATTCACAGACACAATCGAGGAGATCATCGAGGCCGCGAGCGAGATCACCATCGTCGCCAAACGCGACGGTCTGCTCGAGTTGATGACCTGGCTGCGCGACGAGCCGACGCTGCGATTCGATTACCTGAGCGACACGAGCGGGGTGGATCTGGGCGAATTCGCGAGCCCGCGCTTCGCCATCGCCTACCACCTTTATTCTTTCACGCACAATCACCGGCTGCGGGTGAAGGTCTTCCTCGAAGAGGACGACGCGCGCCTGCCGACGATGTGGAATCTGTGGAAATCGTCGAACTGGCTGGAGCGCGAGGTTTATGACATGTTCGGCGTCGTTTTCGACGGCCACCCGGATCTGCGCCGGATACTGACGCCGGCGGATTACGAGGGCCACCCGCTGCGCAAAGATTTCCCGATTAAGGGCTACTGATTGGGAGTTTAGCCACAGAGCCACGGAGACACAGAGATGGAGAGACAGAGAGATAGAGAAACTGCAGGGACCACGGAGCCGCTTTTTCTCCTTTTCTCTGTGTCTCCTTGTCTCTGTGGCTAAACTTCGCAATCCGCAATCAAGATATGCAAGTACAAGCAAAAGAAATAGTCGTTCCGACGTCCTCAATCTCGATGCTACGGAAGCCGGACCCGCTCTCCGACACTCTGATGACAGTCTCGCTGGGGCCGCAGCATCCTTCGACGCACGGCGTGCTCCGCCTCGAACTCGTTCTCGACGGCGAGACCGTGGTCAAAGCCATACCTGACATCGGCTACCTGCACACCGGCATCGAGAAGACGATGGAGAAGGAGAAGTGGCAGCAGGTGGTGACCATCACTTGCCGCGCGGATTACCTCAATTCGATGGGCAACGACCTGGGTTATTGCCTGGCGGTCGAGAAGTTGATGGGCGTCGACGTTCCCAAGCGCGCCCAGGACCTGCGCGTGCTCTTTACGGAGTTGAACCGCCTCTCGTCGCATCTGGTCTGGTTCGGCACGCACGCCATGGACATCGGCGCGATGACCGCCTTCTTTTACGCCTTCACCGAGCGCGAAAGGATTCTCGACCTTTACGAATGCGCCACCGGCGCGCGCTTGCACCAGAGCTATTTCATCGTCGGCGGCAGCCGCTGGGATATTCCCGACACATTCGTTCCTCTTTGCGACGAATTCCTCAAAGGCTTTCCGAAGTTCCTCGACGAGTGCAAGCGTCTGGTCACGGGCAACAGGATCTTCCAGCGCCGCACACAGGGCGTGGGCGTGATGAAGCGCGAAGACGCGATCGATTGGGGACTGTCCGGCCCGACGATTCGGGGCAGCGGCGTCAATTGGGACATCCGCAAGGCCGAGCCTTATTCGGGCTATGACACTTACGATTTCAAAGTCCCCGTCTACGACACCTGCGACGTGTGGGCGCGTTACCTGGTGCGGATGGAGGAGATGGAGGAGAGCTGGAAGATTTGCGTCGAGGCCCTCAACCGAGTGAGGGAGCCGGGCGAGTTCGTCGCCAATCATCCGAAGCTTAAACTGCCCGAACGCGACCTGATGAAACAACACATCGATGTGATGATCCATCACTTCCTGCTCGCGTCGGAGGGCTTCACCGTTCCGATCGGCGAGGTCTATCAATCGATCGAGTCGGCGCGCGGCGAACTCGGGTTTCACGTCGTCAGCGACGGCGCCGAGCGTCCATATCGAGTCCACATGCGCACCCCGTCCTTCATCAATCTTTCGGCGCTGCCCTCGATGGTTGAAGGCTCGTTGATCGCGGACGTCGTCGCCGTCATCGGCAGTATCGATATTGTTCTGGGAGACGTAGATCGGTAAGCGGATGTCAGATGTCAGATGCTAGATGCTAGCGAGACTGACATCTGACATCTGACATCTGACATCTGAAAATATGTTCAGCGAAGCGAACGAAAAGAAGCTAGACAAAATCATCACGCGTTATCCGGTCAAACGCTCGGCCATCCTGCCCGCGCTCTACATCGCGCAGGAAGAGCATGGCTACGTGACCGACGACGACGTGAAATACATCGCCGGCCGTCTGGATATGCGCGTCAACGAGGTTGAAGAGGTGGTGACCTTTTACACCATGTATTCGCGCAAGCCCATCGGCAAATACAAATTGCAGGTCTGCCGCACCCTCTCTTGCTGGCTCCGGGGCGCGGAAGAGATCACCGAGCGGATCGAACACAAACTCGGCTGCGGAATCGGCGAGACCACGCCGGACGGCAAGTTCACGCTGGTGGAGGTAGAGTGCCTGGGCTATTGCGATCTCGCGCCCTGTATGCAGGTCAATTTTGATTACCATGAGAAGGTGACGCCTGAGCGTGTGGACGAGATCATCGCCGGCCTGTCGTAAAAGGGCTCAAAGTTACAGAGGTAGATGAATAGCCACAGAGACACGGAGACACAGAGAAGAAGAGGTATAGATATAGATGAAGAGGCATAGATATAGATATGGATAGAAAAAGCGTCGTCGCGGTCCCTTCCTCTCTTCAACTCTGTGCCTCTGCGCCTCTGTGGCTAATATAGAGCGAAACAAAATTCATGACCAAGGTTATAACATCGAGATTTCATTTGAAGGGTCGCGCCTGCGACATTGATGTTTACATCGAACACGGCGGCTATCAGGCCCTTCCCAAAGCGCTCAAAGAGTTCACGCCCGATCAGGTCATCGAAGAGGTCAAGAAGTCGGCCCTTCGCGGTCGCGGCGGCGCGGGGTTTCCGACGGGGTTGAAGTGGAGCTTCGTTCCGAAAGAATCGAAGCGGCCTAAGTATGTCGTCTGCAACGCCGACGAATCGGAGCCGGGCACGGGCAAAGACCGCGACCTGATGCGCTACGACCCGCACCAGATGATCGAGGGAATGATCATCGCGGCTTACGCCCTGGGGGCGCGCGACAATTACATCTACATTCGCGGCGAGTACTGGTACATCCTCGAGATTTTGGAGAAGGCTCTGGAGGCGGCTTACGACCGCGGCTATCTGGGCAAAAACATTCTCGGCTCGGGATTCGACTGCAACATCTACGTCCATCCGGGGGCGGGCGCATACATATGTGGCGAGGAGACCGCGCTGCTCGAATCGCTCGAAGGCAAGCGCGGACATCCGCGGCTGAAACCGCCGTTCCCGGCCGTGGTCGGGCTCTACGGCGGCCCGACCGTGGTCAATAACGTCGAGACGCTGGCCGTCGTGCCGTGGATCATTTTGAACGGCAGCGAAAGATACAAACTACTCGGGACCGAGAAGAGCGGCGGAACGAAGCTCTACACCGTCAGCGGCCACGTCAACCGCCCCGGCAATTACGAAGT
>DATCXQ010000123.1:0-9898 GCA_036565725.1 Blastocatellia bacterium | reverse complement strand
TTTTCCCGTCTCTCCCCGCCGCATCGAAATTCCCCTGCCGCGGAGCGGCATTTGATCCTAGCCCGGCTTTTCAAAGCCGGGGAGAGCCGTTACGTAGTTGTTTGAGTCGCGGAGCGACGATTGATACAGATGATCGGTATCAACCGTCGCTCCGCGACTGAAAACGGATATGCGTTAGTCGCCCCGGCTTTTCAAAGCCGGGCTAGGATCACGTGGTCTCTCCGCGACCGGGAAGACGGTTGTAGCATTTATTTCTCAAAGACAATAAACCCACGGCTAAAGTCAGGCGCCGCTGACGCGGCGGGGAGAGACGAGCAAATGGATAAAGTCCAGTCTAAACGCTCTCTTCCAATGGCTGAGGTTTAATCGGGCGCGTCAACGCCGCCTGTTCCGATTTAACGAAAGATTCAAGAATGACCGTGATGGTGGCCCCGATGCATTACGAAATCGCCTTGATGGCCGTGGGCCACGGCATGCAGGTCATGAGCCTGGCGCGAGGCCTTCTGCGCCGAGGGCAGTTTCTTGCCGGTAATCTCTTCGTAAACCTTCTCGACGTGCGCGAGCGTCGAGCCTTCGGCGTAGCGGGCGATGCTCGCGTCGGCTTTGAGCGCGGTCTTGACCTGCTCGACCGAATCGCGAACCTGCTCGGGCGTCTTTTTGGCCTCGACCAGCTTCCCGACCTCTTCGCGCAGCGAGCGGAAATATTTCTGCTGGTCGTTTAGCACTGTCTCAGCCCCACGAGCGCCGTGACCGGGGCAGACGACCTTTGCGCCCAGCTCCTTGGCCGCTTCAAGCGTAGCGATCCATTTTTCGATGTTGCCGTCGCCGACGAAATTGTACGGGCCGTTCACGCAGGCGTCGCCGGTGAAGAGGATCTTCTCTTTCGGGAGCCACGCGAGCGCGTCGCCGTGAGTGTGGGCGACGCCCAGGTGGATCAATTCCACGCGATGTTTGCCGTCGTCGAAGATCATTTCGCGCGGGAAGAGCACCGAAGGCGGTTTGAGCTTGCTGCCGCGAACGTCCGGGCGTTCTTTGGCCGCATCCTCCCACCGCCCGGGCGCGCCGCCGTAATAGCCGGTCTCGTATTTCTTCATCTCGTCAATCACGCCGGTGTGCGCCACGGGCACGGCGCCGTTCTCGACCCAGACCTGATTGCCGTAAGCGTGATCGCCGTGGTGGTGCGTGTCGAAGGCGAAGCGAATCGGTTTGTCGGTAAGCGCTTTGATCTTCGGGATGATTTCCTGAGCGCCCGACGGGAAGTTCGCGTCAATCACCAGCACATAGTCTTCAAAAATTATCCAGCCGTTGTTGCAATGGCCGACCATCAGATTGCCCTGATGGAAATAGACGCCGTCGGAAACCTGATCGACCTTGCCGACTTCGACGGCGCCGGGTTTCGCGGGGGATGTTTTTGCGTTGGCTTTTGATTCAGTGGCGGCGGCGCCGAGCAGCGCTGCGCCGCCCAATAAAAGCTCACGTCTGGAGACACGACACATCGCGGATTCCTCCTTGCTTTGCCACAGAGACACGGAGACACAGAGAGAGGGAGAGAAGGACTGCGGCGCCGCTCTTTCTCTCTATAGCTCTGTGGCTCTGTGGCTCTGTGGCGGTTCATTTTTGATTTAACGTAAGAAATCTTCGAGCTTCACGGAAGCTTCGGTTTTTTCGTCGCGGTACTTGATGATGATGGGAGCATAGACAGACAAGCCCCAGTCTTTCGCCGGGCCGACGCCGATCGCGCGCGCGCCGGGCACGACGACCGCGCCGGCGGGGACTTCAAGCGGCTTGTCGCCTTCGCGCCGGTAAATCTCGCCGCGCGCAGCGTCGAAGATCGGCGTCGAGCCTGTCAGCACGACGCCGGAGGCCAGGATCACCCGCTCGCGGACGAGCGCGCCTTCGTAGACGCCGCAGTTGCCGCCGACCAGGACTTCGTCTTCGATTATCACGGGCATTGCGCCCACGGGCTCGAGCACGCCGCCGATCTGGGCCGCCGCGCTGATGTGGCACCGTTTGCCTACCTGGGCGCACGACCCGACAAGCGCATGCGAATCGATCATAGTCCCGTCGTCAACGTAGGCGCCGACGTTGATGAAAGCCGGAGGCATGATCGTCACGCCCTGCCCAAGATATGCGCCTTCGCGCACCGTCGTGCCGCCCGGCACGATTCGCACGCCGTCGTTGATCGTGATGCGCTTGGTCGGGTAGGTGTCTTTGTCGAAGAAGCGGAAGTTATCGTCGATCGAATAATCGACCATCGCGCCCAGGCGAAAGCCGAGCAGGATGCCGCGTTTGACCCACTGATTGACGACCCAGTCGCCGCCGACGCCCCGGCTCGCGGCGCGTATCTCGCCGCGGTCGAGCGCGGATTTGAATTCGGCGAAAACGTTCAGGGCTTCCTGCCTGCGCTCGTGCGTCATCTCGGGAGCGGGAATGGCGAAGAAAGATTCGATTTGAGATTCGAGATTCGAGATTTGCATATTCGATCTACTTTTTCCCACGGAGCTTGCCGACCAGGTAGACCGCGACGCTGAAGGCCAGCAAGATCGCTATGAGCAGCGCGATGCTTGCGATGTATTGCAGTAATTCGGACAAAGTTGGCGCTCCTATCGCTGTTTTGCAGTCGCGGTATATTGTCGTTGATTGATTTTTTGGTGAAGGAGTTCACGAAACTCCTTCACCTGGCCCTCATTCGTGAACACTCGCTTGGGAATCAGATAGCACATTTGCTTTGACGGGTAGATCAGAAACAGATTTCGCGTCTCCCTGAATTTGATCAGGGCCGGCCATTTGATCTTTGAGTCCGAATTCGTCGTTTGCTGGCTGAAGCCCTCTTCGTCGGCCCAGCAAATGATGACGCCCCTGACTGATGGATTACTCCTCCACACCGACCATGCCTGCAATAGCGGTAAAGAAATGAACAAAACGCCCATCAACAAAGGCATCAGATAGGAAAACAGCGAATTGGTTTCACCTTCCGGGGTCTCATTCTTCAAATACAGATACAGCAGTGTGCTCAGAATCAAAACCCCGCCCAACACTGATAAACTCAAGTATGAGCGAGCTGCGTTTCTGGTTCCTTCGAAAAATTCCTTGAACGTGTATTGGAATTCGAGTTTGTTCATAGTTGCTGCTTCAGCCATTCCTCAATCACAGCGTAAGATTCGCGCGGGACTTCGTGCGCTGCGTCGAAGAACCGCAATTCGACCGATTTGGCGCGGCGGCGAAGCGCATCGGCATTCCGCCGCATCCGGTCCGGCGTGTAATACTGGTCGCGCTCGCCGGCGACGCACAACACGTCGACTACGCCCGATTGGTATTTGCCTTCGGTCTCCCAATCGCCGGGAATGCCGCCGCAGACCGCGACCACGCCACGAACCAGGTCGCCGTGCGTGAACGCGAATCGAAAGTTG
This sequence comes from Blastocatellia bacterium, assembly GCA_036565725.1. GTDB lineage: Bacteria > Acidobacteriota > Blastocatellia > RBC074 > RBC074 > JAJVID01. The sequence goes on along the minus strand of DATCXQ010000123.1, from coordinate 6,488 downwards.
GCGCCGGAGGCCTGCGAAAATCCGAGCAGAAAAATCCGGCTCGCGTCGGCCATGCCCGCGGACGCGAGCGTTTCGACGATCTCGCGGATCAATTGATGATGCATCGCCACCGATTCTTCCGGCTTGAAATTCGACAGCCAGCCGAATCCGTAACCTAAGGTCGGCGATTCTTCGGTCGGCATGACCAGGTGCTGATGCGGGCCTTGCGGGCAGGCGATGACGTAATCGCCGGCGCCGTCTTCCCCGCCTCCGAGGACGCGGCGCATCAGGCGCATCATCGAAGCCTTGTCGCCGCCGTAACCGTGCAGAGCGATGACGAGCGGCTTCGGTTTCTCGCCTTCGGGAACGTAGAGGTCGTAGTAGAGCGGGAACTGCTGGACTAATCTGCGCTCGGTGACTTCGGCCATTTCATTTCTCCGTGATGTTTCAATCCGCGCCTCACTTCATCATCGAGGTGAATAGGGGAAGAAGAGCGCCGATGATACATTTCGGGAGCGGGAAAGTTAAGCGCGCCTTTGTAACGATATAAATCATTGTAAATCATAGCCGAAATGATTTCTTCTTGACCGTTCAGGTCTTGACACTTGGTATAACCATCCTGATAATCCCCCATAGCCAACGAAATTGATTCCATCAAATATTCAAGCAAACCCCGCGCCAGGATAGGCGCATTTGTTGGCAGGATTAATCATTTCATTGCTGGGACGAGGGCTTACCACAATATCCTGATAAAACCAGTTAGGCGGTTTTTCATTGGCTGACACTTTCGGCGAATGAACAAATCGGATTTTCTGATTGTCCGCCCCGGGCGGCAATCGTGAAGTGAAGTAGGCGAAGGAGGTCCCCCCTTTCGCCCCTCTCGCATAAGGAAGGATCACATGAGTACCAGAATGAGAAGAGTGGTCGCAAAGAGCCTTGAATTGGGAATGCTGGCGGCGTTGTCGCTCGCAATTTCACTCACAGGCTTCGCGCAATCAGATAACACACAGATTTCAGGCTACGTCAAAGACTCGTCAGGAGCAGTCGTTGCCGGAGCCAAAGTGACAGTTAAAAGCGAAAGCAAGGACTTTTCGCGCAGTGGCATAACCAATAACGAGGGCTATTACGTCATCACCAGCTTGCCCTCTGGTTTCTATACCATCTCGGTTGAGCAGATTGGATTCAAACGCTTCGAGACGACCAACAAGAAGATTGACCCAAACGTCGCTGCAACCGAGGATGTCACATTAGAAACCGGTCAATTGTCCGAAACCGTTTCGATCGTCGCTTCGACTGCTACAGTACAATCAGAGACGGCGGCGCTCGGCAAATTGGTCGAAGGCAAACAGATTGATTACATTCAGATCAACGGGCGCAATCCACTCTCTTTGGCGATTCTCAAGCCGGGCGTGATCGGCGGTTCGCTTGGCGGTAACAGCTTCGGGTTGACTACTGGCGGATTGAATATTAACGGCGCCCGCACTCAGGACAACCTGATCACTTTTGATGGCGCGCCGGCGGTTCGCACCAGATCGAACGGCACCAGCATCGGCGTTGCCGATGTAGATTCGACGCAGGAAGTGCAAATCCTCACCGCCAATTACAACGCCGAGTATGGACGTTCGGCTGGCGGCCAGGTACGCATCGTCACCAAGAGCGGCCAGAAAGATTTTCATGGCACCGCCTATGAATTTCTGCGCAACTCCGCGCTCAACGCCAACAGTTTCTCGCGCAACCACCTCGATACGGCTGGCGTTACACCTTGCGACCGGTTCCCGAAAGCGGATAACTGCCGACCCAGTCCGTTTCGCTACAATCAGTTTGGTTACAATGTGAGCGGACCGGTCTTGCTCCCCTTCACCGATTACAATAAAGATCGTAGTAAGATCTTCTGGTTGTTCGGCCAGGAGTGGGTCAAGCAACGCGCCGCCAGTACGACTATTACAACTGTTCCATCGCTCAAGATGCGCAATGGCGATTTCAGCGAACTGCTCACAGCAAATCGGTTCTACTCGACCCCACAGTTCATCCGGGATCCACAGAAAACCGGCGCATGCAACGCCACTGATCGGACGGCTTGCTTCCCCGGTAACATCATTCCGACTGGCCGCTTGAGCGCCAACGGGCTGGCTCTTTTGCGAGCTTATCCGGAGCCAACGGCAGGCTTCATCGGGCCGGGGACCTCCAATTTCACGCAATCCCGTCCGACGCGCACTGACCAACGCAAGGAGACAGTCTCGGTTGATTTCTACCCAACCGAGAAGCATCAAATACGATGGCGGTTACAGCTCTACCACTTCGTTGATGTGAGCGCATTCCGCACCAACCTGGACCGCGCGCCACAGATCATTGATCGCCCGAACCAGACGACTTCGCTCAACTGGGTCTACACGATTTCTCCGACCTGGGTGAATGAGTTCCTGGCGACCGGCAGCCGCGATCAGGTGTTCATCTTCGTTGACACCGCGGGTGACCGCTACAAACGGAGCATCTACGGGATCAATTACCCATACATCTTCCCAAACAACAAAGAGATCTTTGACAAGATCCCGACGGTCAACTTTGGCGCCGTCTTCACGGATCTCGACGGCGGGCCGTACCCGTCCAGCTCGAAGGGGCCAATCTATAACTTCTCTGATAACATCACCAATATACGCGGCAACCACACGATCAAGGCGGGTTTCCTGTACGAGCGGGCTGGCGAGAACGACTTCGACCAGATCAACGTCAGCGGAGTGCCCGGCGGAACGAACAACCAGAACGGACGCTTTGAATTCAGAAACACACAGTCCAACGCGACGGGGCTCGACATCGCCAACGCCGCCCTGGGAATCTTCAATTCCTATGCGGAGATTGATAACCGTTCCTACACGCCTTATCGCGGGCATATGTATGAGTGGTTTATTCAGGACGGTTGGAAGGTAAACGAGAAAACGCGACTCGAACTCGGGCTGCGCCACACAATCATCCAGCCGTATTACAGTCTGTGGCGGAATATGGTGGTGTTCGATCAGAGATTCTACGATCCTTCGATTGCCGCGAAGCTGGATCCTGCGACGGGCTTCATTACCAGCAGCGATCCGAAGTCGCTTTACAATGGCCTAGTCATTCCGGGAAGCGAGTTCCCGGATTCCGCCAAGGGGCCAGGCCGCGTGCCGGTGGCGAATTCCGGACAGTTCGATTTCCTGTTCCGTGGTGTTGACAAGCAGTATTCTGACATCCACTTCAAAGACTTCCAGCCGCGCGTTGGCATCGCTTATGCTTTCAATGACAAGAACGTCGTTCGCGCCGGTGTGGGCCGGTTCATTACGCGCCTTGGCGTTAGTGACTCGGTCTTCCTGGGCGGCAATCCGCCGTTCCAGCCGATGGTCTCCATCACCAACGGCAGCGTTAACAATCCTGGCGGCGGTACCAACCGCGCGTTCACGCAGAACATCACAACTCAGGATCCGGTCTTCCGCAATCCCGAATCATGGACCTACAACGCGACCTTCGAGCGTGAAATCAGTTTTGATACCACGGTCGAAGTGGCCTATGTAGGCCGTCGCGGACTGCACGGTCAGCGCGAGCGTAATATTAATCAACTCGCTGTTGGTACTTGCCCCGCCGGCATAGGGTGCCCACTAATTGATCCTGCCAATCCCTCGCTGGGACGCTTTAATCCTGATGCTCTGCGGCCGTACAAAGGCTACAACACGATTCGCGTCACCAATAATGATGCGAATTCGTGGTACAACGGGTTGCAGGTCAGCGCCAGCCGCCGTTTCACCAAAGGCTTCAGCTTTGGCTTGGCTTACACGCTGTCGAAGTCGTCCGACGATGGCTCTGCGCAGCGCGACATCATCCCGAATGCGTTCGACGCAAGCAATCTGTGGGGACCTTCGACCTTCGACCGGCGTCACGTAGTCGTGGCCAACTTCATTTACCAATTGCCGTTCTTCAAGAACAACGGCTTTACCGGCAAACTGCTCGGCGGGTGGACGCTGAGCGGCGTGTCGCAGTTCCAGACCGGACAGCCTTTGACGATTGCGACCAGCGATGACTTCGCAGGCGTCGGCCCGGGCAGCGGTTCGCAGTTCTGGATCATCAACGGCGACCCGGTGTTGGGTCGGGGCGACCAGAAATATTCGCAGAACAATTCGGATGCGAACTACTGGTTCGCGGTCAAGAATACGGACGGTTCAGCGATCTTCACCAGACCGGCCGCGGGCGCCATCTCGACGCAGAATGCGCGCGGGGTGATCTACGGACCCGGTTTCCAAAATCACAACATTGGCCTGTTGAAGGACTTCGCAATTACCGAGCGGCACAAGGTTCAGTTCCGCGCCGAGGCGTTCAACTGGGTCAACCACGCGAACTGGAACAACCCGAACACGACGCCAACTAGCGCATCGTTCGGCAAGGTTCAGGACAAAACCGGCGCGCGTGAACTACAGTTCGCGCTTCGCTACTCGTTCTAACTCCCTGCCTTTTGAGGCTTACTCCCAGCCCGCTCGGTAAATACACTGAGCGGGCTTTTTCCATGCTGAGAGGTGAACTTTTATTCGAGCAAGAGTAGAATGACGCCGCCATTCACTTGATACAGCCCGGGTAAAGTCGTTTCCGAACAAAGGAGGTACATTTCGATGAAATCTGCCAGGCTAATCACGCTCTCGCTTGTAATCGCAATCGGCGCCATCGTCGTCGGCCAAGCTCAAACGCCAAACAATCCCGCGGTAACCGGCGCCGCTTCTTTGGAGAAACCGCCTGTCGAAATCATCAGCCACAAAATCGGTATCGAGTATTACCCAATGTTGGATCGTCCCAGTTTAACTTCACCACCAATGACGGCTGAAATCGGTGACCTTCCGCAGACAGAAAACGAACGACTTGCTCGTCAAAGAAATAGGAGCAACAAAAATACCGCCGCGCCAATTGCGCCGGAAAACGCTAGAGCGCGAGGCAGACAAGGTTCGTACACGCGAGTCATTGACAATGCACAACTGGTTCAAGTCGTCGTCAAGAACATCGGATCCAAACCGATCAATGTTGTCGAGTGGGATTTCTCGTTTCCGCGCTACGAAAACGGCCAGCTTCTTTCGCGCTACGACGTGACGACCAAAGTCGAGATCAAATCTGGCGGCAAAAAGACGCTCAAACACAAATTACCGTCGGGCGCGAAACGCTGTGAAGTGGTCAAAGTCATCAGTGATGAGAATCAGCCGGAGAAGATCATCGCGTTCGAAGCCGTCTGCGGACAGGGCTTTCACGATCCATCGTTACTGAAACAGAAGCAGGAGACGATTTCGATAAAACGGATTGAGTATGCGGATGGGTCGGTTTGGCTAAAGCAATGATCTAAAACCGCCGAGAAGCCAAGAGCGCCAAGAAGAAGAGGCAACGGCATGTCGTTCCCTCTCTTCTTCCTGGCGCTCTTGGCTTCTTGGCGGTTTGTTATTTCCCGCCGCCGATTCTGAATCGCATTCCGGCCGAAAAGTTCAAGCGATAAGCCGGATAGCCCAGGACCTCTTCGTAATCCTGATTCAGGAGATTTTCGATTCGCCCGAACAATGAAACTAACGGACTGAGACGGTAGGATCCGGCGAGATCGAGTTTCGTATAACCGCCGTTGTAGATCGGGCGGCCTTGGGCGTCGAAGCGCGAGAAGAAGGCCGGATCATAGTCGCGGCGCTTTCCCGTAAAGACGCCGTCCAGGTTCGCGTCGAACTTGCCGCCGATGAAGGCGACGCTGGCCGAGCCGGAATGTCGCGGGCGGCGGTAGAGCGGCAGACCGACCTCGGGATTGGGGATCAGGGTCCCCGTGGCGGAGTCGAACACGTTGGACGCGGCGTCTAGATTCGTGTTGAGCAAAGTGTAATTGCCGTCGAAGCGCAGCCAGCGGTTCGGGCGCGTGGAGACCGAGAACTCGAAGCCCCGGGCCGTCGCGCGGTCGTTATTGATGAAGTTGGTCATCCTGCCGTCGGCGAGTTTGACGGCGCCGCCGGATGTCGCCGGGTCGGCGATGAACGCGATCTGGTCGCGGAAGCGGTTCTTGAAATAGACGCCCTCGACGCGGAGTCGATCTTTCCAGAAAAACTGTTCGATGCCGATGTCGAAACTGCGCGAACGTTCGGGCTTCAACTCGGGGTTGCCCAGAAGGAGAAAGTTCTGACTGAAGGCTTCGAGCATGGTCGGCGCCTTGATGCCTTCGCCGTAATTGACGCGCAACCTCGTAGGGCCTTTCTGGCTTTGCAGCCCGGCCCGCCTGAGCAACAGGAGCGCCCCCACCTTCGGCATAACTTCGGTTCCGAAGCCGACCTTGCTGTCGTAAGGTTGCGAGCCGAAGTCGTTGAGCGCCTTCGACAAACCCTGCGGGACCCTGGCCTGGTTGTTTTCGACTCGGACTCCGACATTGATGACCAGTCGCGATGTGTAGGCGAATTGATCCTGGACGAACGCGCCGGCGTTCGTTCGCATCGGCGCGACGCGGCTCGTGCCCGCGAACCCGCTGTCGAGAACCGCGCGCTCCT
>DATCXQ010000097.1:0-2077 GCA_036565725.1 Blastocatellia bacterium | reverse complement strand
TGGAACTCGGGCGCAAGGTTGCCGAGTTAGTAATCGCGCGCGCGCAGACCGACGGCTCCGACGCCGTCTTCACCGGCGAGATCCCGACCGGGCCTGGCTTCTGGCGCGGGACAAATCCACTCGAGCCGCTCGCGGGGAAATGGCGGACATGGGTGATCTCTTCGGGCAGCGAGTTTCGGCCTGCGCCGCCGCCGGCTTTTGATTCGGCGCAGAAGGCGCAGGAACTGGCCGAGGTCAAAAACTTCCCGCGACCGATCCCGGCCGGCGGCGCGAGCTTCACGACGACGCGCGCAGCCTACTTCTGGCAAACCCCTCCCACTTCGAAGCTGTGGAATGACATTCTGACAGTGAAGCTGTTCGAGTATCACCTCGATCGCAACCCGCCGCGCGCGGCCCGCGCCTATGCGCTGATAAGCGTCGCGGCCTATGACGGCATCGTCGCGTGCTTTGACGGTAAGTATGCGTACTGGGCGGCGCGCCCCAACATGCTCGATCCCACAATCGTGACGCTCTTCCCGAACCCGAATCATCCGACTTACCCGTCGGCGCACGCGATGTTCGACGGACCTTACGCCGCGGTGCTCGGTTACCTCTTCCCGCGCGACGCCGACTTCTTTTCGGCGCAGGCGCAAGAAGCGGGGTTCTCGCGCCTCTGGGCCGGGATCCACTTCCGCAGCGACATCGAGGCCGGGCTGGCGATTGGGAGGGCGGTAGCGCAGAAGGTGATCGAGCGTGCGCGGAACGACGGCTCACAAGAGTAGCCGTTCATTAAGTTGAAGATAGGGGAGGTAGAGAGATGCTGAATAGTCCGACTATCAATTTTCCAGATTCAATTATCTTGTGGTTGTCGGTATTGCTTCTCTTTCTTCTTTCCTCAGCCGTTCAGGCGCAGACCCCGCGTTCCCCGGAGGATTACCTCAAACGTGGGGTCGCCTGGCTCCATTCCTTCGAATACGAGGAGGCCGAGAGAGCTTTCGCAAAGTCACCCTCACTGATCAGAAATGTGGTATGGGTTACTGGGGTGTCGCGATGAGTAACTACCACCCCATCTGGGCGCCGCCGACAATGGAGGAAGGGAAGATCAGATGAGTAGCCAGGGCGTCTTGATGATCGAGCCTCTCCGGGCATATCATTTTTACGGAGGCGCTTATGCGGTTCGAAAAATTCTCATTCGGGGCGATTCGGATTGACGGCGCGACTTACGAGCATGATGTGGTGATAGATCGCGGCGAGGTGAGCAAGCGTCAAAAGAAAGCGTCAAAAAAATTCCGTGACGAATTCGGTCACACGCCGCTTTCCATCGATGAGAAGATTCCGTGGAAATGCCGCCGACTTGTGGTCGGCACGGGGGCAAATGGCAGATTGCCGGTGATGGACGAAGTGAGGCGCGAGGCGCTGCGCCGCAGGGTCGAACTGCTCGCCTTGCCAACGATCGAAGCGATCAAGGCGCTGCAAGAAAACCCCAAAGACACCAACGCCGTCTTGCACGTAACGTGCTGAGCGATTCGCCACTACTTTCCCCAATCGCCGAGAGATTTGCGTATTTGTACAATCTGGCCCAGGTGATAAGCGTTGTGATCGGCGACCAGCAAGATTTCGCGCAGATACGACCGCCCTTCGCCGTGAGGAATCTCAGCCGTCAAGTCCAGATTCCGATCCTCGACCAGTTTGACGACCTCTTCGAGGTCGGTGATAAACGCCGCCACAGAAGCCGCCCACGCCTCTTCAGTCAATTCGCCGGTCTCCTCCGGCCAGTAGCCTTCCGGAAAAGCGGGCGAGACCCACGAAGCGTCAATCGTGTAGCGCAAGATGTCCTCCTGCGCCAACCGCATGTGTTCGAGGTTCTCCCAGACCGAGTGCGGACTATTCGCCGGTCGAACATTCCGCAGCGCTGGGCTAAGACCGTCCAGAGCCTGTTCGGACGTCAGATGCGCGTGTCCGCCGCGCAGCAATTCAACCAGATTTTTACGAAGGATAGAGTCGTTCATTTTCCCTCCACAATTCCATTTTAGAGCAATTTGCGGTTGCGTGTACGGAAAGGCTTGCCGGATCAGTACCGCGAGCGGTAGCGAGCGCG
>DATCXQ010000092.1:0-15815 GCA_036565725.1 Blastocatellia bacterium | reverse complement strand
GCTGCCGCAGCCTCGCCGATGACAAATACGGCGTCTACAAATTCTTCACTGCCTACCGCGTACTGGCGTATCTGGAGCGCGCCGTCTCAGCCCGCCTGCGTGAAATAGCCGGGCAGGTGCTGACTCGCGAATTTATGGATGAAGAGGTAGAGAAACCCATTATGCGGCTGCTGGAAGAACAGAAGTCGCAGGGCACTATACTCGATTACAGCCTGTTTGTGGATAAGGATTACAACAAGCGGATGCAGGGAGTATGCGACATCTACCTCGAAGTGATGCCGACCGGGCCGGCTGAAGTTTTCCGCGTCAAGATCGACGTGCCGGAATTCAAGCCGCTGGGCGATGTGCCGGACGGGTCGGGAAACTGACACCGCCGGCGCCGTTACGCGTCATGACCGCCGGGGCCACGCGAACGCCGCCGCCGGCGCCTGAACTCATTGAGGCGAAATCGCCGAATCAAAGTTTTCGCGCGCGACTCGGCGCGAAAGTTAAATCGATGCTCGAATGGATGTGGGAACAGCTGTTCTTCTTCCTTCGACCGTGACCAATAACTCAGCAAGTCTGAGACGTGAATTCGGACAGGATTGACAGGATTTTTCAAGATTTTTTCCGAATCTACGAAATCTCGACGAATCCTCTAGGTCGTGTCTATAAACTAAAACTGATTGCCTTTAAATGATGGAGGATTGTTATGGCTAAAAATAGAGCTACCCTGACGTTTGATGGTGAGAAGATAGACGTGGTGGAGGCTGTTTTTGCAATGCACACGGCGAAGGATCCTTCGGGGATGCCGATGATGCAAACGCTCAACACCGCAGTGCAGATTCGCGTCGATCTTCACGACACCGATAACATCAAATTCCAAACCCTTAAAAAACTGTTCGACCTCAGCAATGTTGCGACACGCGAGAAGATCAAGGACCTTAAGGTGGAATTGTGGAATGACGACTCGAAGAACAACGTAATCTGCTCGTTCAAATGCAAAGCCTGGATCAGCTCCTTCCGTGTCTCGAACGTCGGCGGCGACGCCGGCGCCACTTACAACAATTATCTCGATGTCGAATTCACGCCGGTGCATAACCAGGCGAACTATCAGGAGATCACTCTCGGTAATTAACTTAGAAGAAACGGAAGATGGAAGTCAGAAGTCAGGATTCAGAAGTCAGAAGACAGAGGAGTCAGAATGGCGGAGACAGAGCCGTACCGACTGAAAGTGTCTTCTTTCTTCTTCTGATCCCTGTCTTCTGGCTCCTGTCTTTCTGACTTTATGGACTACCTTGCTTTCCCTTTGCGGATCGATTCGATCGGCAGGATGACGCGTTCAAACGGCGCGGAGGAAAACCTCATGCGCCTGCTGAAAATCATGCTCACGACGCCGTCCCGAGGCTGGCCCGGTTTGCAGGATTTCGGCGTCCGCGACGCGCTGGCGGAACTTCCCTTCAAATTCGGCTTGCGACAGGAAACGGTCAAACAAATGAATGGCTGCCTGCGCGAGTTGGGAATTGACTGGGTCGAAGTGAAGATGATTGAGATCGATCCTTCGAGCGACGCGTACGAACCGGCGTACGTGTTCACGCTCTTTTACAAGGGCAAGGGGGTGGAACGCCTGCAGATCAAGTGAAAACCAAGAGCGTTTTCCATTTTCCGGAATCTGAATCTTATGAAGACGATCAAATGGGGAGTTAAAACAGACAGTCGTAATCCGCTCGGCGATCCGCGTCTGAGTAACCTTTACCTTTTGGTAAGCGATTTCCGGATCGGTCGGTTGCCGTTCGGATGGCGCGGAAATCGGCTCTTCGAGAACAGATATGGCGACTTGCCGGACCGGCCTTACGGCTACTACACGGAATTTTATCTGGGAACCTCCGCGGAATCAGGCTCGCTGCGTGTCGTCCTGGGCGAGGGTAGCGAGGTATATGTGACGGGGAATCACTATCGTGATTTCATTCAGGTTTTACATCTGCCGTTCCCCTGAGGCTTCGGCGCAACCGGATAGAAACAACCGGAGGAATAAATTCATATGGCAAGCGGTCAATGGCCTTTTTACTTGAAGATCGACGGCCAAACTTTGAAAGACGCGATGATCTCTCGCCTCGAAATCCGGCAGGAGCTCTGCGCGCATTACTGGCTAGACGTCGAGTTCCGTCTGATCAACCAGCAACAACCTCCCGTCGCATCCTACCTCGGCAAATCGATCGAGTTTGTCGGCCACGACGAGAATGCTTCTGAATTACCCATCTTCAACGGCCTGGCGATTGAGGCCGAGATGGAGTACGAACTGCACGGCGATTTCATCGCCAGGCTGCGCGGGGTGACTCAATCTTACAAGCTGCAGCTGACGCCTGAAGAGCATTACTTCTACGGCATGAATCTGCAAGCTGTCGCGGACAAAGTCATCGGCGAGGACAATCTGAAGCTGCAATTCAACGTCGACGGCGAGTGCGCGAAAATGAATTATGTGCAGTGGGGCGAGAGCGATTTCGATTTCATACGGCGCATCGCCGATGACCAGGGATGCTTTATGCGCCCGACTCCCGACGGAGTGGAGATCAGGCGTGGGTTCGAGGATACCGGCCAGACGATGCGCTGGCACGATGAACATGGCCTGGTCAATTTTTCGATCAAGGGGCGTTTGGGGCAGCCGGCCTTCGACGGAAGCAGCTACGACCCGCGCACGATGGAGAGCCGGCGTTTCAACCAGGTCAAAAAGGAGCCGCAGTTTTTTCCTGAAACCGCAGCCGACATGATCGGGGCCGTGATAGACCAATCAAACCAGTTGCCTCCGGACCGCCTGGTCTTCGACGGCCGCGCGCCGAAGCTGGAGAGTTATCAGGCCTTGCTCGAAAAAGAGAGCCAGCGCGCCATTGGCTCAAAGATCGTCGCCACCGGCGTCAGCCGCAATGCTCATCTAAGGCCGGGCGACAAGGTTCGGATCGAAGGCGACAGTTTCGACGCGAAAGGCGATTACGGCATGATCAGCGTCGTCCACCGATACGACCATAGCAATGGCTACCGTAACGAATTCACCGCCACGCCGTGGATGGATTACACCCACTCGGAGCAACCGCAGCCGAATCGGATGTCCGGCGTCGTCTCCGCCCGCGTCGCCGAACACGCCGACCCGCGCGGGATGGGGAGAATTCAAATCAAGTATGACTGGATGGATGAGGAAAGGAGCGCCTGGGCGCGGATGACTACTCCGAGCGCCGGGGGCGGGCGAGGCTTTATGTTTATGCCCGAGGTCGGTGACGAAGTGCTGGTGGCTTTCGAGCACGGAGACCCCGAACGGCCTTATATCATCGGGGCCTTATGGAACGGCGTGGACAGCGCCCCTCGCCAGGGCTTCTGGGACGGTGAAGCTATGAAGGCCGTAGGCGGCAATGGGGCGCAGTTGGCGGCCGACATGGCCCGCAACGACATCAAGCGCATCGTCACCAAGAGCGGCAATCGCATTCAGTTGGTGGACGTGGGCGGCAAAGAATCTATCGTCATCTCGACGCCGGGCGGCCAGACGATTCAGTTGATCGATAGCTGCCCTGAAACAGGAGGACGGAAGATGCTCTGTCTCAATTCTCCAGGCGATATCTTCCTCAATGCTCCGGAAGGACGGGTGCATATTCGGAGTAAGTTCTTCTCGCGGGAGACAGGATGAAATTTGACGAAAAGACGTAATGGAACTTTGAATCCTGGGTTTTCAACGCAGAACAAATTGGAGGTAAAACAGATGCCGGATATATATTGCGCAGACACTCAAACTTGCACAGGGACTCCAGTTCCCCAAGCTGGCTCTGACAACCATATTCCCACTAATGGCAGCGCGGCGAACTGGGGCTCAATTACAAGCGAAAGTTTTCTTGCCGGGCCGAAACCCGGACAGGAACAGGTCTTGATCAAGGCGGGCAATCAAACTGCCAAAGTCGCGGAAGGACAGCGCCTGGAAGAAATTCAAAAGAGAAATTGGCTTCATGTTTACGACACGTCTACTGAGAATGGAGATTTCGAGTTCGATCAACATCGCAAGACGGCAGTGACGCTGAGCGACACTTTGACGGTCGGAGAAGATCAAAAGGTGACGGTCGTCCGTGATCAGAATGTGACGGTTACCCGTGATCAGAAGGTGAACGTGACCAATAAGCGCAACGTTGACGCCCGACACATCTCCGAGTACGGCAAGGAGACGATCGTCATCAACGCCGGAGTGGAGTTGGTCATCCAGGGGCCGGGCGGATCGATCAAGATTGACAGTGAAGGCGTGACGATTCAGGGTGTGCTCGTCAAGATCAATTGAACGAAGCGTTTGAAGCGGCGAATTATGTGGAGGCGCCATGAGAAGCATCATGCAGGACATTCAATCGGAGTTTCAGCGGTTCGTTGACAGCCGAACGGAAAACCTTTTGATTGTCCCCTGTGAGCCGGATCATTCCGCGCTTCTATTCAAGGTGCTTGAGGCTCTGGATGACGATCCGGAGTCTCTAGACATTTTCCTGATCTTCGGTCATCTGTTCACCGATCCGGGCCAATACGTCCGGGAAATCCCTCCGATCATCAGCATCCAACTTGCCGGCGTCAATCAGGAGCTGGTTAAGCGTGGCGAGCTTGCGCTTCCGACTCCACCGACTGAGCTGACGGATGAGTCGCAGAAGCCTTCCCCTCGGCTGGTCGGGCTCATGCGATATGTCGAAAGCCTGGTCAAGGATGAACGCCGCGTGATCTGGGTCTTCTTTCCGCTGGAGATCGACGCCGCGAATCCATACGCCGAGTTGGTCAATTACGTCTACGACGAGTTGAAGACCGGGTCATTGCGGATGACTAAGTTGATCGTCCGTGACGGCGCAATTTCTCCCAACCTTGAGCGGGGGCTTGGCGGTCAGCCGAATGTCAAAATATACCGCCCGGAACTCGACCCCGAGTCACTCGAAAAGAAGCTTAACGAGAAGGCGAATGATCCGCGGTTGCCCATGGAAGAACATGCGCAGATTCAGATGATGCTGGCCGGTTTTGACGTCGCCCATCAACGCTACGATATGGCGCTGGCTCGCAATCTGGAATTGGCCGATTATTTTGGGAGAGCCGGGCAGCAACATCAACAAGCCATAGTGCTGAATAACATCGGCGATTTGCATTACACACAGAACAAATTCAGTGAGGCTCAAACCTGGTACGAGCGCGCCATCAACCTTTCGGTCGGATTGAAATCGGAGTCCCTGGTTATGTACCAAAGTTTCAATCTGGGTAACGCCCTGTTGATGCAGAACAGCTTTGCCGACGCGCTGATCTACTACGGCGCGATGGAGCAACTCGCGCGGGCTTCAAATCTGCCGGTGCAACAGATACAGGCTCTGGAACAGATGGGGACGGCTAATTACCGGATGGGAAAACCGGCAGAGGCCGCAGAGCACTGGGAAAAAGCGGTTGAGTTGAGCCGCGGGTTGAAATTTGAAGAGGGAGAGCGAACGAATCTGGAGCGCCTGCGAGACCTCTATCGAGAACTCGGCGATGCGCGGCGTCTCTCCGTCTGCAACGCCGCGCTTGCCGATTTGAAATCTTAGGCATTGGATGAACCTCTATGGATCAACTTAGGCGAATTACCCACCTCCCAGCCCCTGCGGCGCACCAGCCGCTGCCGCCGCCGCCCAACCCGGCGCGCGCCGTGCAGGGTTTCGTCGGCGAAGTCATGTCGGTGGTTTTCAAACCTTTGGATATGGCCAATCTGGGTTTGGCGAAATTGACGCAGGGACTCGCCAACGCATTGCCTAGTTTTCCAGCCGTGCGATTGTTTCGCGACATGGTGCTGGGGTGGCCGCATAGCCATCCGCACCCGCCGACCTTCGGCTTCCCATTGCCGAGCATCGGGCCGGTGATCTGCGCCGGGGCGGTCAACGTCCTGATCAACGGATTGCCGGCCGTGCGAAGCGGAGACGTGGGATTCGGAGTGTGGTGCGGGGGGTACTATCCGTTGTTCGAGGTTTTCACTGGTTCCTCAAATGTCTTTATCGGAGGCGCGAGGGCGGCGCGGAAGTTTGTAGATTTCACTAAACACTGCCTGCCCGGGATTCCGGGCATCAAAGGAGTCGAAGCGGCGCAAAAGGGTTTTAAGGGATTGGGGAAACTCGATAAGGCGATGATGGCGCTACCGGTGGTGTTTGGAGCTTTGGGGATGGCGGCGGCGCTGGGTGATCAGGCCGGCTACCAGGAGATGGCGGACAGCGCGGAATCGGAGTCGGACGCCAAAGAGGCGGCGGCGAAATCGGAGGCGGCGGGAATCGAGGCGAAGATGGCGGGGCTTCAAATGGCGGCGGACCTCGCGGCGATGGCGCTCTCGGTGGGGATGGGAAAGGACCCTGGAATAACGCCGTTCACGTGCTGGGGCAACTTCATTATGGGTAGCCCGAATGTGTTGATCGGTGGATTCCCGATGCCCGGGTGGATGTCATTTTTAAGAGGGATGCGCAAGCTGGCTAAGCGGACGGCCCGCAAGATTCAGTTGAAACTGCCGGAAAACAGCCGGCTAAGGAGGGCCCTTTGTCTTATCACCGGCCACCCTGTAGATATTGCGACCGGACGAGTATTGACCTCACAGACAGATTTCGAATTGCCTGGACGCATCCCGATCGAATTCACCCGCGCTTATGACAGTTCGGCGGTTGATTACGAGGGGCCGCTCGGACGCGGCTGGATGCATAAATATGACGTCCACCTCTGGGAAGATGAGGGGCAGGGGATGATCGTCCTCCGGAATGAAGAAGGACTACTAGCCGGATTCGGCCTGATCGGGATTGGAGAAAAAACCTTCAACCCATTAGATCGTCAATGGCTGGAACGGTTGGAAGACAAGGTGTATGTAGTTCGCGGGAAGGACGGAATTGGCTATAAGTTTGCGCCGGTTAAAGAACGGGATTCAGTAACAGAAGTCATTGATGATCTGGAAGGTAAGTCGGAGGCGACGGCGCTCAGGTTAAGCGAGATCGAAAATCGAAATGGCGTTCGGATCAGATTGTTTTATGAGCATGGGCGTCTCGCCCGGCTTGAGGACATGGCGGGAACGCGACTGAACTTTTCCTATATAACCTTGGATAACGGCGCAGGGCGGCTGGCCGAAGTGACCCTGGCGCTGAATGAAGATTCAACCCGGACGGCGAGGCTTGTCAATTTTACTTACGATGCGGAGGGCCGGTTGACGAACGCCACCGACCGCGGGCTAATACCCTGGCGCTACGCCTACGATCAAGACCTGCTGGTCCGCGAAACGAATCGCAACGGATTGAGCTTCCACTTCGAGTATAAAGGCGAGGGCAGGGAAGCGCGGTGCGTGCACACATGGGGTGACGGCGGCATATATGAACGGTGGCTCGACTACGACCGCGAGGCCGGAATGACGGTCGTCGAAAACTCGTTGAGGGCCAGGACGACGTACTATTTCAACGAACTTTGCCTGCCCCTGAGAATTGTCGATGCGTTGGGCGGAGAAGAACGATTTAGTTACGGTTCGAACGGAGAGTTGCTATCGGCGACTGACCAGGTCGGGCGTGAGACGAAATACTTATACAATGCGAAGTTCGAACGCATCAGCGTCACACACCCTGACGGAACGACGCGCAGGTTCGATTACAATAGCGATTCACAGCCCGAAAAGCTTACCGACGAGACCGGGGCGGAGGTCAGGTTCGAATACGATGATCGGGGTAACATTACCGCCACAATTGACGCGCTAGGACAGCGTCGTGAGTATAGTTACAACCAGTTCGGTGATCTCGAGAGAGCTGTTGACGAACTCGGCGGAGTGAGGAGGTTCAAGTGGAACGAGTGGGGCCAGGTCGTCGAATGCTCCGCGCCGGGCGGGGCCGTAAACAGCTATGGTTACGACGAACGAGGCAGGTTGGTAAGGATCGTCAACCCGCTCGGACAGGCGACGACCTACTCTCATGATGCTCTGGGGCGTTTGACGCGGGTGGAACGCCCGGACGGCGTAAAGCGTCACTACGAGTATGATCCTGAAGGCAATCTTACCAGTTATGTGGACGCGAACGGCGCGGAAACGCGCTTTCGCTACGTCGGTTACAACAAGCTGGGAGAGCGGGTAGACGCGCTGGGCTATAAGCGGCGCTTCGTTTACGATACTGAAGCGAATTTCGTTGAAGTCCGCAACGAGCGTGGTGAGGCGCATCGATTCGTTTATGACCCTGTAAATCGGGTGACGCGTGAAATCGGCTTTGACGGTCTGACCTGGGAATTTAATTATGATCCGGCGGATCAATTAATTGCGCGCATCGATCCGGCGGGGCGCGTCACACGCTTTGTCTACGATCTGCGTGGGCGGGTTATTGAGAGACAACGCCCGGATGGAACCGCCATCAGCTTCAGCTATGACAGCGTCGGCCGATTGAGGGTGGCGGATGCGCAGGATAGCGAACTGACGTTCAAATATGACGGATTAGGGCGGGTCATCGAAGAATCACAGAACGGAGAAATCATTCGGCACGAATACGACGCGCTCGGACGCCGCGTCATGCGCCACTCGCCAGCGGGCCAGACAGTTAAATTCACCTATGAAGCTAACAGCCGGCTGAGCAGCGTGGAAACGCCGCGCGGTTCGATGGACTTCGAATATGATTCAGCCGGAAGAGAAACCAAGCGTCACTTTCCGGGCCAGCTGGAAGAGAGTTTTTACTATGATCGATGCGGGCGTGTCATCGAACAATCGCTCTATAAGTCGGCCGGCGCGCTCTTTCATCGCAGATACGAATATGACTTCAGAGGCAATCTGGTTGAGCAGAGCGACAGTAATAAAGGCGTCACCAGTTTTGTTTACGACCCCGTCGAGCGATTGCGCGAAGTGGTATTGCCCGAGAAAAAGGCCGAGCAATTTGTTTACGACCCGACCGGAAACCTGTTACGGAGGGGAGAAAGAGAATTTCGTTACGGCCAGCCGGATCGCCTGAGCCAAATGGATGGGGCGACGCTGATCTATGATGAGGTTGGCAACTTGATTGAGAAGAGGCGAGCTGGGTCGGTGATTCGTTATAGCTATGATTCAGACAACCGTCTAGTCGCGGTCGAGTCGAAAGAGGGGGGGCGAGTCGAGTTCGCGTACGATGCGTTAGGACGGCGAACCGCAAAAAATTCGAAGGATGGAAAGACCGGGTTTATATGGGACGGTAGTGTTTTACTGGCCGAACAATCCGAAGCGGAATATACAGAATATGTCTTTAGTGGAGGGGGCTATAAACCACTATGCCGTTTTAATGGCGACGGCTTTCAGAGTTATCACACGGATACTCTTGGCACGCCACAAGAGATAGTTGATGACGTTGAAGGAATTGTTTGGTCGGCGAGTTATGATGTTTACGGACGGATAAGGGATTTACCTGTCAGTGAGGGGCAGAGTCATCTGCGATTTCCGGGGCAGTACGAAGATGTTGAGACCGGGCTGTTTTACAATTTCAATAGGTACTATGATCCCGACACAGGCAGGTATATCACCAAAGACCCGATCGGGCTGGTTGGAGGTATAAATCCTTACGGTTATGCTAATAACCCGGTCAACTGGGCTGATCCGCTGGGACTGGCTCCAGAATATTACCCGCTTGATCAATTGGGTCGCCCCACCGGAGCCTTTGCGGAGATAACCCCGAGTGATCTGCGACCGACCGGATCTTCGCCACCGACATTCGACCCCCCAGGATGGGTGAGTGGAGAGCACCCAGATCATCAACAACGGAGCCATATCATGGCTGACACCCTGGGAGGCAGCGGCAGTGACAGACGCAATTTGATTACATTGACGGATGGATCTAACCATCCTGGCATGAGTACACTCGAGGGCAAGATTCGAAGGCATGTCGCCGCCGGGAATACAGTTCTTTATGAAGCGCGCGTACGCTATGACGGAAACTCTCTAATTCCGTCGTCAGTCCATATGTATGCGATTGACCAGCATGGAAAAGTGATAGTAGACGATGTAGTTCATAATGGTCGACGGCAAAATACCGGATGTTGCTAAGGATAATATCGGATAGACATATGAAGCCTGCGCGTAAATCGCGATATTTATTGCAACTGGCGTTTATTTGTACAGGCTTCAACTATATAACTGGGGGATTAATTATGCCTTCACAAGGAACAAAATTTCCGCCTCTGGAAATAACCAGGCAGCCAGTCATTACCGCCAGCCCAGACGTGCTTGACGCTGTAGAACTACGGGACGGATTTAAGCTCCCGCAATCTTATCGCGATTTCGCTCAACACTTTGGGTACGGCCTGTTATGTAACCTTTTCATCATCTATATCCCGAAGGAGGGTGGGGACGATCTGATTAAGCGGAACGCCACTCTTACGAAAGTCATACGAGAAGGGGTTGAAAACGATTACTTTGATTATGAGCCGGATGGGACGCCTGAGTTAGCGCTGGCGTTGATTCCTTTCGGTATCAGTGAAAACGGCGACATCCTTGCTTGGAATCCGAATGAAAGTTCCGGGCCGGATGAATACTTTATTTATCTAATAGGTTACAAGTTAGGGAGCATCAAACGCGCCGCGCCAAATTTATACGTTTTTGTGGAAAGCTGTCTCGATAATAGCATAGCCAAGTTAATTGGCGCCGCGACTCAACTCATTCGCCCGACGTTTCGACCGCATCAAGATCCGCCTTCGAAGTGAGACGCCAACTCTTAGTCGTGATGCTTTCGCCGCATCGAATGCGGCGTTGTTCAGATTGAAGGTTCGCTTTTGGACCAAAATGGAATAGCTTGAAGCCACTCGAAAAGGTTGAAAAAGCAGATATGATGCCGGACGTAGTCCGGCCGCGTCACGGATTTCATCACACCGTTGACTCGGCGCTCCTGGCATTGTTGCGCATGGGCGTCGGGGCCGATCGCATTACGATCAGAAAAGCGGGGCGCGGATGGAGGCGGTCTCGCGTCATCGAGCAGATGCCCGCCGCGGGCGCGCCTCTCGGTCGGGATGCGGTAGTTGAGCTGACCGTCGAAGGCGACGGCATGTTCCTTCACCTGCCGGTCGGGATGCGCGAAGCGTCGCGTGATGACGAGATCGGAACTAGTGAGCTGGTTTCGATCTTTGACGATGCGGTCGAGAAGGCTGCCGTTCATATGCGGCTGGGTGGCCTGTTCTTCGACGTGCGGCCGGAAAACCCCGGCGGCTGCGCGCGATGGATAAGATTATTCGGCATTGAGCCGGAAGATTGGCCGAAGGAGAAGTGGTATAAGCTGGCGATCCTCTTGCCCCGTTTGCGTTATTTGACCGGACGCGAATCGGGACTGCGGCTGTCGATGCGATTGCTGCTCGATCTTGAAATCGCGTCGATCTCATGGCGCCCGCGCCGCACCCTGATGGACGCATCGGATCGCTCACTGCTAGGCTCGCGCGACAGCCGTCTGGGGGTGGATCTGATCGTCGGCGACGGGATCGAGGACGAGGCGCTGATGGAGATCACGCTGCGGGCAGAGACGCTCGAAAAGTTTCGCCGTCATCAAACGAACGAAGGTCAGAAACGGATCAACCAGGTGATGCGTCTTGTCGCCCCCTATCATTGGGTCTATCGATTCAAATGGTTGATAGGCGACATCGACCGCGCCCCGCGTCTCGGGACGGAGATCGAAAATGCGGTGTTGGGCGTCAACAGCCACCTGGGAAGCTCATGAATTTATGAATGGCAAAGAGATAAACCTCGGCTCCGTCAACTGGGCGCAGGGAATGCTGCTCACGCCGGAGCATTTTTTGAGGCAGGAGAGGTATTTCGATTCGGCGCTATTATGGGCGGTTCACTACGCTATGGACGGGTACGGGCTGGTCGGATCAGGAGGCCGGGTCGAGCCGGTTGAACGCGGCGCGGCCAGGCATGATCCTGTCATCGACATCGACGATGACGGCGAGGCGATCAAGGTCTCTGTCAGCCAATGTCGCGGCATCAGCCCGTCGGGCGACATCATCGAAATCTCCCTATCGAATGCGATCAACGGCTCGTTTCCCAAATCGCAGATCGAAGGTCATCAGGAACTCGGCGTCTACATCGTTTGCGAGCCGCACGACAAGATCGTCGAAGACAGCTACGACGATCCGGCCAACCCGCAGATCAAATCGACGCGGCGACAGCATTACCGCCTGAAGTTGGACGTGACGGCGGCCGAGGCGGCGCACAGCCTGATGATCAGCCGGTTGCGCAGGGCAGAGAGCGGCATGCGCTTCGAGCGCGCCCCCGGCTTCATCCCGGTCTGCACGACGCTCATCGGTCACAGTGAGCTGAAGCGCGCCTGGGAGCGGATGCGCGACCAGATGATCTCGCTCAGCGAGCGTTATCTGTATTTGCACAAGGCGATCGTCGAATACATCGCGATCGCGGCCGGGAGCTACATTCCGACCGGGGCGGATAACGAGGTGTTGGAATTCGTCGGGCGGATGGTGACAACGCTGGAATCTAGCGTCTACGACGCGCTCGACCCGCTGCAGTCGCCGCGACAATTTCTGCAGAAGCTCTATCGCGTGATACGCAGCGCGTCGGTCTATCTCGATCTCAGCCCTCCGACACGGGAATACTTCCGCGAACTGGCCGCCCTGGGCCTGACCGAATTCGGCTACATGCTTGAACAAGAACAGCAGGCGCTGCTGGCCAACCGGGAGCTGACCATACATGACAACCTGGGCGATGACGTGAGGCGCATCGAGCAGGCGTTTCAAAGGCTGCGGCGGCTGGAAGAGGCGCTGGAGGGCAAATACCTCGATTATCGCGTGAGCGCGGCGCTGGAAGCTCTCCCATTCTTCTTCGATCGACGTTCCGATGACCCCGCGCTTTATGAAAGCCAGGCGAGGCCGGCGCGCCCGCAGGTTTACGGTGATGACCTATCGTTCGTCTTTGCGCCGCTGCGGCTGGACGGACGCCAAAACTTTCGCGTGGTCTTGATCCGTGAAAACGACGCGCAATTCGACGTGGGACAAAACATCGCCACGATAGTGCAGATCAATCAAGGAGTAGGCCAGGGGCACGAGCCGATCTATCCGAAGGCCAGGTGCGAATTGTTCGATCAGCGCAACTTCGCGGTCGATTTCAGGCTCCCGCCCGAAATACATACGATCTCCGACGTACGCGTGACCGTCAACTCGGCCTATCGCATTCGAAGTTGCCTGCTCTACAGGCGGCGCCTCATCACACCCGGGGCGTCGCGCGTTATACAACCCATCCCTCCCCCACCCGAACCGCCTCCGCTCACTCCGAAGTTGGTGGTTACTCCCCCTGAACCGCGCCCTACCGGCAGAATATCCGATTCATGGCCGCTGGAAGAGAGAACGGATGAACAGCCGCGAACGGCTGATCCGAATCAGCCGAGGCGACGCAGGCGGCTTGAGTAATTAAGATCGGCGATCTGCCTCGGATTTGAAGTCCTAAGTGATAGAGGAACCGCCATGGGCATAGATACCCTAAAGAGGATTACCAGCCTTCCGACCAGACCGCCGATTGAATCGGAACAGCGGCCGTCCAATCCGGCGCGCGACGTACAGACCTTCGTCGGCAATTTCATGTCGGTCGTCTCCACACCGCTGGACTTCGCTAATCTCGGCGTCGCGCGCCTGAAGCTCAATAAATGGAAGTCACGTCAGGTTCTTCTGAATAGGCGTACTTTCTCCTTAATCTCGTTAACGAGGTCTTCGAGCGAACTAACCTGTTGTATCTCGAAGCGCTGACAAGTGACGTCGACGTTCGTCTTTCTCCAAAAACCGTGCGGGCAACAAACAATGGCCTGCTTTCGCCGCGCAATCAATCCGAGTTCAAGGAGCGAGATCGGCGATTTTGTTCCCGGAGCGAAGTAAAACGCCATGAGGTCTGAACGTTCAATTGCGTCGAGTTCCCAATTGATCTGCCGGCGTAATTCTTCCGGTTCTGATTCGAGGGATGTTCCAGGAGTCCAGGTGGCTCTTCTGGGGTTGAATACCACGACATCCAGATCTCTCAGGCGGTCCACGATAGGGGATTGCCAATCCTCCGCCATTCCGGAGTCGATCGAACCGGCAAGAAATAAGCGCATGGCCGGCGACTCCACGTCGGTGCTGTTTGGAGATTGAACGTAGAACATAACTTAGAACGTCTAAGGGTTGAGTGGTCTCAGGCGATGCTACACGAAGAGATTGAGAAGGTAAATTTATGGAACTGGACAAGCTTTCGCTAGAATTCGAACGCGCGCTGGAAGACGCGAGGCATTTTGCCGAACGGCGCGGCGAAGCGTTCATCACTCCCATTCACCTGCTTCACGTCATGCTCGACACGGGCGGGTCGCTCGCGGCTATGGCTGACAAGCAGAACCTGGACCGCGGGCGCGCTCTCGATCTGCTGATCGCAAAGGCATTGGAAGAACGCGGCGTAAAACTGGCGCCGGGAAAACGCCCGGTCGCAGGCCGCGCGCTGCGCGATCTGATCGACCTCGCGTTCGAGGTCTCCGAGCGGCGAAACTCCGAACTTGTCGAACCGGCGGACTTTCTGACCGCCGCTTTGGAGGGTGGCGAGGAGGGCCTGCGCTCGGCGCTCGGCGACGCGGGGCTGCAGGCCGAGGCGGTGAAGAAGGCGGCGCAGGCGAAGAGCAATACTGGCGAGGTGTTAGGGAATAGATCGGATCCGTCCTCTTTGCTCGAACGCTTCGGCCGCGATCTGTGCGAACTCGCGCGGCAGGGGAAATTTATGCCCGTCATCGGGCGCGACCAGGAGATCCGCTTCGTCATTCAGACGCTGCTCAGAAAGTCGAAGAACAACCCGGCGCTGGTCGGCGATCCGGGCGTCGGCAAATCGGCGATAGTCGAGGGTCTCGCTCAGCGCATCGTCGCCGGCGACGTCCCCGATTCGCTCAAAGGATGCCGGTTATACGCGCTCGACCTTACGCTTCTGGTCGCGGGCGCCAAGTATCGCGGCGAATTCGAGGAAAGGATCAAGGGCGTGGTCGATGAAGTGACCGCCCGGCATGGCGAGATCATTCTGTTTCTAGATGAACTGCACACGCTGGTTGGCGCTGGCGGCAACGCTGGCGGCCTGGACGCGGCGAACATCTTGAAACCGGCGCTCGCCCGCGGCGAACTGCGCTGCATCGGCGCGACGACATACGACGAATACCGCGAGCGCATAGAGAAAGACGGCGCCCTGGCCCGGCGCTTCGAACGCGTGGTCGTTGAAGAGCCGGACGACGAGACGACGCTAGCCATCCTGCGCGGCGTGCGCCCGCATTACGAGGCCCATCACTCCGTGCGGCTTCCGGACGAGAGCCTGGGGCTGGCGGTCAAACTTTCGCGCAGGTACTTGCGCGACCGCTTCCTGCCGGACAAGGCGATCGACGTGATCGACGAGGCCACCTCTCGCATACGGATGCAGTTGGAGTCGAAGCCGAACGCGATCGATGAACTCGAACGGAAGCTCATCAGGGTCCAGGGCGAGATCGAGACTCTGCGCAAGGAAGACGCCGCGGGCGCCCGATTGAAGGAGTCCGAAGCCGCGGAGACGCAGGCGAAGCTCGACGAACTGAAAGGGCGGTGGCGGCGGGAGCGCGACACGAACGCGAATCTGCAAAAGACCAGGAAGGCGATCGAGGAACAGCGCCTTGCGCTCGAAGCCGCCGAAGCGCGCGGAGAGATCGCGCGCGCGGCGGAGATACGCTACGGCAGCCTGAAATACCTCGAACAACAGCTCGCGGACCTCGAGCGCGAGGTTGCCGAGATCGGGCGCGACGGCGGGCTAACGCCGCATGAGGTGGGTAAAGAGGAGATCGCGGAAGTCGTCGCCCGCCGCGCTCGCATTCCCGTGGCCCGATTGTTCGAGTCCGAGCGCG
>DATCXQ010000088.1:0-2702 GCA_036565725.1 Blastocatellia bacterium | reverse complement strand
CGGCGAGTACGAGCCGATGGGCTATTACGCCGAGTACGAGCCTGTGGGCTATTTCGCCGAAGAGCACCCGATGGGCTACTACGGCCAATACGAGCCGATGGGCTACTACGGCCATAACCAGCCGATGGGCTATTACGCCGAGCCAGAGCCGATGGGCTATTACGCCGAGCCAGAGCCGGTAGGTTATTACGGCGAAGCGCAGGAGATGCCTGGCTACGCGGAATATGACCCGACGATGGCGCAACCTGGGATGGCGGAGTACGGCGGAGGGTACGACGGTTACGTGCGCGAGACCCGGCCCAGATACAACGCCGGTTGCCCAATGCCGACCAATGTTCATGGCATGGGCGAAGCCGAGACTTTCCAAGGCTATGTCAGGCCGTCAACCGTAAATCCGACCTGCGGTCAGTTCGCGCCTCAGCCGGGGCAGGAGCCGCAGCCGCCGGACAATTTCAAACCGCTGTGGTGAGCCTTCAGGCGCTCTCCGAAGCAAAGCAATTCGTAATCATTTACCCAACAAGGAGGTTTGATCATGGCTGTCGTAAGAGGCATTAGAGAAAAAGTACATCTTCCACTCTACGACTCGATCTCGGTAAAGAGAGAGGAGCAGTGGAGAAAAGATCAGGGGTCCAGCACGCTGAAATTTTTCATAGACGTGCAAGGCAAAACCAAGCTGGAAACCAATATGCAGAGCGCTTCGCAGCTTTCGCATTACAACACGTTCGAGGCGCGCGCGATGCGGGTGGTCTTGAGCGATCTCCCGCCGGAATTTCCGGAAGACGTGACCGCAGAGGATACTGGTTTCGATGTCGTTGACGATTCCGATGACGAGAACCGGTTTCTTTTGGACGCGATGGGCCTCATCGGCGCGATTGACAGCGCGGGCAACATCCTCACAGACATATCAGAAACGGGTTTTTCCAACACCAACACCAGGCCGATTTTGGCGGACATTGAAATTGGTCTCGACCGAATCGTGGAGCTGCTTCAGAAGGCCAGGGACAGTGAAGATGGCTTTGCGTCTCTCTCTCCGGATGACGATGAAGTCACGCTCCGGGTGGAAGCCGCTCTGAATCTGCCGGAAACTGAACTCGACGATTCTCAGGCTGAGACGCTTGCGGATTTCGGCGGCACAATCTGGCTCTCGACAGGCGACCTGGAGTTTTTGCTCAGCGAGGTGCCGGAAAGAGATAGGCCGCTTCAGTTTCAAGTCGAGAAAGAGACCGACGTCGTCAAATTCATCAATAAATTCATCTACAACACGGTCACCACATTTTACGTCGGCGAAAAAATCATGATCCAAATGCCGACCTACTTCTTCCCGTCCGGCGCCGGCGCGCTCAACGGCCATGCCGCCAGCCACGGGGAGCCTGACCCGATGGCCACTTTCCGATTCGCCGAGCCGATCAACATAGACAAGCAGCAGAACTTCCGGGTCGAAATCGAAATCCCGGATTCCGACGTGCTCAAAGAGTTGCAACGCATTTACGGCCCTTTGTTCATTTGGGTGGTTCTCGATGGCTACATGACACGCGATGTCCAGTAATGGAATCGCCAAAGCGCGACAGCCTATCAGCGGTCAACGAGCGGATTCGGTGTCTGCCCGTTGGCCGCTAATCACCGCCAATTACTTCGTCAAAGAACATGATTCCCAACCAATCACAAGTTCGCGGAAGAGTCGCGCGCCGAATCGCCAGGCAGCCCGTAATGGGCGCGCCCGCGCCGAGCGCCTCCGAAGGCCTGATCATTCCTTATGATCACGCCGCGACGTTCGAGTTGACGGGGCGTCCGGGCAACATCGTGCAGGACGTTATCAACGTCGCCAGCGACGGCGTGTTTGTCGCCACGGCCATCGGCTACGGCTTCGACGAGCAGCGCGCGCGGCCGATCAACAATCCGGCGCCCGCGGTCGCGCTGGCGCCGGCGCTGGCGCCAGCGTCGCTGGTCATTCCCGGCGACGTTCCGCTCGGTCAATTGCCGCTCACGGCGTTGATCGAGGGCTTCAGAATCAACCCGCAGTTCGCCTCGATGGCCTTTACCCCCGCGCCCAACCGGGTCTTCTCCGATCAGCCGATCGCCAGCGAGCTGTTCTTCGGCTCCGGCGCGGCGCGCGGCGTGATCGAACGCGTCAAGCCACCCGAAGATATTTCGTTCTTCTTCAGCATCGTGGACAGCGACACAGGGCGGGAATTCCAGGATCAACCGGCGCACAATCTGGCCTCGCTAGGCAAGAGCAACGGCGAGCGACCGTTCCGTCTGCTGGCGCGCCCGCTCTCGTTCATGCCGCGCTCGACCCTGCGACTGCAGGTCTCCGAACGCACCGAAGGCGCGCAGGGCACGCTCTTCATCGTGCTTTACGGCTACAAGATTCTCGGCGCAGCCTGTCTCTCTGAAACGGCGGTGAGAAACTGGGTCGCCACGCCGCAGGGCTGCCCCGTCGAGACCTACGGCGAAGTGGATGCGCGCGTCATTCCCTTCGATTACGTCACGACGTTTGATTTGACGGGCAATCCCGACAGGTTGGTCGAAGATGAGATCAGCGTCAGCGTCGAAGGCGGATTTGTGGCGACTAGCGTCGGTTACGGCCGGGCCGTCGAGTCGACCGGCGTGAGCGTCACGGTCCCCGACCCCGGGGCTTTATCGGGCTCGCCTTTGCAACAGGTAGTGCAGGGCTGGCGCAACAACGGCGGGATCAACCTTTC
>DATCXQ010000111.1:0-22168 GCA_036565725.1 Blastocatellia bacterium | reverse complement strand
ACGCCGCCACAAGATTATGGAGAACCGATTCGGGAGAGTTGCTGCATAAGTTCGACTTCGCAGGCAAATGGGTGAGAACGGTTCAGTTCTCTCCCGACGGCAGGACTCTGGCGATAGGCGGCACCGGCGATCAGACCGTGCGGTTGTGGGATCTTAAAACATTCAATCTGGCCGCCGTTCTACGCGACGGCTACGCTGACATTCTTCACCTTATTTTTTCAGAGGACGGAAAGAGATTGGTTGCGGGGACGCGGGACGGAT
Source organism: Blastocatellia bacterium (assembly GCA_036565725.1). Taxonomy (GTDB): domain Bacteria; phylum Acidobacteriota; class Blastocatellia; order RBC074; family RBC074; genus JAJVID01. The sequence goes on along the minus strand of DATCXQ010000111.1, from coordinate 21,907 downwards.
TCATTCGCGTTTGGGATGTGGCCAGTGAGGAATTACGCCAAACCTACACAGGACATCGGGGGCTGGTTTGGACAGTCGGATTGGCGCCGGACGGCAAATCTATCGCCTCGGCAGGTGAGGACGGCGTTCTGAGATTTTGGGATCAGGCGACCGGAGAAGAGATCGCCAGAGTCGATAGCGAATTTGAGATCGGCACACTGATATTTTCCCCTGATCGTTCAACAACCGAGGTTTTCTGCACGACCGGAGATTCGACCAGAATCTACGATCTGAAAATGCTCGACCCGCCACCTGTCATCGCCAGAGACGGCAACAGCAACATTAACTCTGTCGCAGTCGCTCCAAGCGGGGCCTCGATTGCTGCTGTTGACAATGTCGGCGCGATAACGTTGTGGGACGTGGCGACCGGCAGGCCCAATATAGTTATCAGCAATCCGGAGCATTATCTTCAGAGCGTTGAATTTTCGCCGGACGGAAAATTGATCGCAGTCACAGGCGGCTACAAAAAACAGGAACCGGTGGTCGAATTACGGAATGCCGTTACCGGGCAGATAGTCGCCTCGCTGACGGGACACGCCAGTTATGTGACATCTGTCGCCTTTTCCCCCGACGGCTCCACACTGGCCACCGGTAGCGAAGACCGGCTGATCAAACTCTGGGATGTGAGCGCGGGACGGGAACGCTTGACGATGAAAGGGCACGCCAATGCCGTGAGGACAGTAAGCTTCTCTCACGACGGAGTCAGGCTGGTCTCCCATGGGCTTGATGACCGGGCCAGGGTGTGGGACGTGAAGAGCGGGACTCAATTGTTGGAATTCGAGTCTTACGCGCCGGCGAAGTTCTCTCCCGACGGCAGGCTGATCGCCACCGGCGGCGCCAATCACTTCGTGAAACTCCTGGACGCTTTCACCGGCCGCGAAATACTTTCACTCAGAGGGCACAGCGGCGATCTCCGCGCCATCGCCTTCTCGCCTGACGGGAGGCGCCTGGCATCGGCCGGTGAAGATCAAACCATCCGCGTCTGGGACGCAGAAACCGGGGCGGAATTGCTCGCGCTCAAAGGTCATACGGGGCGCGTTTCGTCTCTGGCGTTTTCGCATGATGGGCGGTTGCTGGTTTCATCCAGCAAAGACAAAACTGTGCGGTTGTGGCGGGCGGCGTCTGCTGAGGAAGTCCGGGCGAGAAGCGGAAAATGATCGCCAGGTCTGTTCGAGCGCGCTCCGGCGCTCCGTAAGACTTTCAAATAATTCCGCCGCCGTGAGCCGTTTTGTCGTTTTTTCACGCTTTATAAGTAGGCAGGATGAAAAGTCTGATAACGTATGTTATCGCGTCCTCAGCCTGCCGGGGAGTCTGTGGCGCGACAACTGTTGTGGGGACAGTCAATCGCGCCGCAGATGGCCTACGAAGTATGGTAGTGGCGAACTAACACGGCTCAGCTGCATCTATCGGGTTATCCATCTCAACACAGCGATCACCTAGTCCGGTCTTTCCAAGGAGAATTGAATAATGCAATGCGATCAATGTGGTCAGCCACTTGATATGATTTGCCTCGATTGCGATAGCCACCTTTTCCAGATAACGATTAGTCATAACGCAAAGGCGTGGCTCAAAGGGCGGTGGAAATTGCTGGAAAAGGCGAGCGCCAAGTACAAAGAGTTGAGGCAGACAGTAATCTTTTTGAGGATCGGTATAACAATAACTGTAACCGTCGGTCTATCACTCGCGGGGTGGGTTATTCAGCTTATGAAATCAAAAGCCCCCGTCGTTGGCGTGAAACCCCCTGTCATATCCGTCATTCCATTCCCCGAGCAAATGCGGCTCGGACCAAATGAACATCTCGCGGGAGGCTTCTCTCTAGAGGGGCAGAGACAGAATGTAAGCACTCGCGCAAAAATAATCCGGCATTATCCATCGTAGGGGCAGACCTGTGTGTCTGCCCCGGCCGGGTGCACGACGTGACACCGGGGCAGACACACAGGTCTGCCCCTACAATAAACACCGCAAAATTTTTGCCCAACTGCTTAACTCTCAGCGTCGCGGTTAAATGCCAAGACTGCGCAGACGGGTCTTTAGCGATGCTTGTGTTAAATGAGGAAGACTACCAGAAGTTCGAACGCGGTCAGACCTATAATTCGATTCGCAAATTTACTTATGACAACGATTTTGCGTTCAACGGCCCTCTGGAGGAAGCGTTCAGCGGCCTGGTAAAAGGGCGTTACTATATTGTTTTTCATAATTCTTCGAGTGGTCATACGAAATCAGCCGAAGTTGACGTCAACATGAGTTTCAGCCGATGGCGTTGACGGTTTGCCGCGCGTCTGTCTTATTCGACTTTGTTCATTCTGAGATCGGCGCTCGAGTTATGACGTCGAAGAATGGCGCTGACTTTGTCCTTTTTGTGACGCCGGCGCTCGAGACGGCGTCACAAAAAGGACAAAGTCGAGTCATAAACCTGTCCTCTTAAAACGTTTTTCCAGGAAAACGGCGCGGCCTGCCCCCATCGCGCAATAATCGCCGATCAATGGTACAATCCGCGCGATCTCTTGCTAAGGGTTTTGCTGAAAAACCACAAACATTATCGCGACCCGCTTGTTTGATCTCGAATATTTTGTAACAGCGGAGGAGTCATGAAACTCAAACCAATGATCCTGCTGTCAGCCGCCGCGCTGACGGCGCTTGTCGTTTTGAACGGAAAGAAGATGTCTGCTCAGGAACAACCACCAAAACCGCCGACCGCCAAGAAGGTCCCGAAAACCGCGCAAATCCATGGCTACACGGTCACGGACGATTACGCCTGGATGGCCGACAAGACGAAGACCGACAAGGACGTTCTGGCCTACCTCAAGGCTGAGACCGCTTACGCCGACGCGATGATGAAGCCGACCGTCGGGTTCCAGGAAGCGCTCTACAAAGAAATGCTCGGGCGCATCAAGGAGACCGACGAGAACGTGCCCTATCGCAGGGGCGATTACTTCTATTACACGCGCACCGAGCAGGGAAAGCAGTACCCGATCTTCTGTCGCAAGAAGGGCGACCTGAAGGCGCCGGAAGAAATCACGCTCGACATGAACAAGATGTCCGAGGGACATCAGTTCTTCAGCGTCGGCGCGTACAACGTCAGCGAAGACGGCAATCTGCTTGCTTTTTCGACCGACACCACCGGCTTTCGCCAATACAACCTGTTCGTCAAGGACCTGCGCACTGGGCAGATCAGTGAAAAGATGGCCGAGCGCGTGACCTCAGTCGCCTGGGCCAACGATAACAAGACGCTTTTCTACGGGCAGGAGGACGATGTCACGAAGCGTTCGAACAAGATCTTTCGCTTCGCGCTGGGCGGTGGCGGAGGCAAACATGAACTGCTGTTCGAAGAAAAGGACGAGCTTTACAACACCGGCGTGGGGAAGCTGCGCAGCAAAGGCTACGTCGTCGTCAGTTCGGCCAGCTCGACGACCAGTGAGATGCGCTATCTGCCTGCCGACAAGCCCGGCGGCGAATTGAAGCTCTTCCTGCCGCGCAAGGAGAACCACGAGTATTACATCGATCACCTTGGCGAAAATTTCTACATCCGCACCAACGATCAGGGGAAGAACTTCCGGCTCGTGACCGCCCCGGTCGGCGACCCCTCGCCGAAGAACTGGAAAGAAATCATCCCACTTCGCAAGGACGTGATGCTCGAAGACGTTGATTGCTACGCCGACCATTACATCGCGGTCGAGCGCGAGAACGGGTTGCCGAAATTCCACGTGACCGATCTGAAGAGCGGCAAGTCGCACGAGATTGAATTCCAGGACCCGGTCTACGTCGCTTACCCGGGGCCGAACGCCGAGTTCAATACGACCAATTTCCGCTTCAACTACGAATCGTTCGTCACGCCCGGTTCGGTCTACGATTACGACGTGGTGACGCGCAAACGCGAGCTTCGCAAGCAGCAGCCGGTGCTCGGCGGATATAACCAGGAACTCTATAAATCCGAACGCGTCTACGCCACGGCTTCTGACGGCGTCAAAGTGCCGATCTCTATTGTTTACAAGAAAGACCTGAAGCGGGACGGGCAGCGCCCGATGGTGCTTGAGGGTTACGGCTCTTACGGCATCTCGAACGACGTCGACTTCTCGTCTAACCGGCTGAGCCTCCTGGATCGCGGCGTGGTCTTCGGCATCGCGCACATCCGCGGCGGCGGAGAGATGGGCAAGGAGTGGCACGACACGGGCAAGATGATGGTCAAGAAGAACACCTTCACCGACTTCATTACCGCAGCCGAGCACCTGGTCAACGAGAAATACACGTCGAAAGATCGCCTGATCATTACGGGCGGCAGCGCCGGCGGCCTGCTGATGGGCGCGGTGACCAACATGCGCCCCGACCTCTTCAAAGCCGTAGTGTCGTTTGTGCCGTTCGTCGACGTGATGAACACCATGCTCGACGCGTCGCTGCCGCTGACCGTCGGCGAATACCTCGAATGGGGCAACCCGAACGAGAAGCCGGCATATGATTACATGCGCAGTTATTCGCCCTACGACAACATTGAGAAGAAGGCCTATCCGACGATGCTCGTCAGAACCTCGCTCAACGACTCTCAGGTGATGTACTGGGAGCCGGCCAAATACGTCGCCAAACTGCGTGAGATGAAGACCGACAACAATCTGCTTCTGTTCAAGATCAAGCTGGAGCCGGGCGGCCACGGCGGCGCATCGGGGCGCTACGACCGCTTGCGCGACATGTCGTTCGATTACGCCTTCATCCTCGGGCAGTTCGGCGTCACGAAGTGAATTGGGAGTGGGGGACAAGGTGACGGGGCGACGGGGCGACTTTGAGAAAAATCCTTCAGTCGCCCCGTCGCCTTGTCCCCCACTCCCTACTCCTTTTTTGCCTTATTCGCCACTTTTTGCCCGTTTTGCCTCCGCCTCTGCCCAGAAGAATGCGTATAATCTACCCGTCCTGGAATCTTCCAACTATCATATCGTCCTTGTAAGAACGGTCCGTTGAAGCAGTCGCAGACCGCGACATCGACAATCCGTAAATTTGAAACCCCATTTAAGCCATGAAGATTCTATTTAAATGTTGCCTCCTGCTGCTGACGCTGAGTGTGAGCGGCATAGTGATAAATGCCCAGCAGCCTTGCCGGCCGCCGGCGCCACAACTTTCGCGCGAGCCTAACATTTTCACCGAAGAGCAAGAGGTCGATCTGGGCGACGCCATTGCCGAGCAGATTCAGCGCAAGTTTCGAGTGATTGACGACGACGAGGTCACAGGCCATCTGAGGCGCATCGGGGAACGCATCGTCAAACATCTGCCGCCGACCAAGCTGCGGTTCCAGTTTTTTCTTGTCGACCTGTCCGAAGCCAACGCGTTTGTGCTGCCCGGCGGTCGCATTTACGTCTCGCGCAAGATGGTCGCCTTCGCGCAGAGCGAAGATGAGCTGGCCGCCGTGATCGCGCACGAAATAGGTCACCTGGTGGCGCGCCAGCAGTCCGTGAGCATGACGCGCCGGTTGAAGGAAGCGCTCGGCCTGACGCAGGTGACGGACCGTCGCGACATATTCGATAAGTACAACCTCCTGGTCGAAAACGCCGCGCGCAAACCCGAGGTCTTTCGCCGCGGCGACAACCACGAAGGCAAAGATCAGATCGAAGCCGACCGGATCGGACTCTTCGCGTTGGTCGCATCCGGCTACGACCCGCAAGACTGGCCGCGACTCTTCGACCGCCTCGTCGAGACGAAGGGCAAGACGGGCAATTTCTTCTCCGACCTTTTCGGCGTGACCAGCCCGGAATCGAAGCGCCTGCGCGAGATGATCAAGGGCGTCGAGGCGCTGCCACCCGGTTGCGTCGAAGCCCGCTCCGACGCCCAGACCGCTGAATATTCGCGCTGGCAATCCGCCGTCGTCAGCTACACGGGGCTGGGCCGCAAAGAAGCCCTGCATGCGGTCACCTCGAAGACGGCGCTCCAACCACCGCTGCGGGGCGACGTCACTCATCTGCGCTTCAGCCCTGACGGCAAATACGTCCTGGCCCAGGACGACGCGGGCATCAACGTGCTGACTCGCGAGCCTTTCAAACCGGTCTTCCGCATCGACGCGCCAGAAGCCGAGGAAGCTCAATTCACGCCAGATTCGCTGAACGTCGTGTTCAACACTTCCGATTTGCGGGTCGAAATCTGGAGCGTCGCCGAAGAGAAATTGAGCGAGGCGCACGAAGTGGTCGTCCGCAAAACCTGTTTGCAAAGCCTGCTCTCGCCGGACGGCAAGACCCTCGCCTGCATGGACGATGATTTCACGCTCAACCTCTTTGACGTGAAGTCGAAGGCCCAGGTCTTCCAGCGCAAGGACTTCTATACGCCCGATCCGTTCATCCTATTGCTCCAAAGTCTGGTCAGGATTCTCAACTCGGACGAGATCAGCGACGCGCGTCTGAATCTGATCAACATGGGATTTTCCCCCGACGGGAAATATTTCGCCGCAGGGCAGCGCGGCATCGCCATCACCGCCATCGGAGTCTCCAGAGAGAACGCCGCGCTCGTCTTCGACCTTCAGGCCCGATCGCCGATTTCGCTCAAGGGCAATGTGAAGAAGTTGATCGCCGGCGGGTTCGCCTTCACCGCGCCCGACAGGATGATCGCCTTCAATCCCGAGAAGCCGGACAAATCGGCGCTCCTCGGCCTGCCCGGCGGCGAGATCATCGAGGAGTTCCCGATGTTTCCAGGGAGGCTCGCGGCGGCGACGAAGGGCAATTACCTGCTCGTGCGCCCGTTTCAGAAATCGGCCGTCGGGGTCGTCGACCTTGCCAAACGAATGGCGATCAAAGGAAACAAGACGCCGGCTATCGACATTTACGACCAGGTCTTCGTCGCCGAGCGGTTGACGGGCGAGCTGGGACTTTACACCACCGACAAGAACCAAATGCTCGCCGCCGTGACCTTGCCGCAAAATCCGCTCGGACGGCTGCGGGCGATGGCCGTTTCGCCTGACTTCAAATGGCTGGCGGTCTCGGAACGCTCGCGGGGCGCGGTCTGGAATTTGACGAAGGGTGAACGCGCCGTTCACATGCGAGGTTTCCGCGGCGGTTTCTTCAGCGAAGATGGAATGTTCTACGCCGATTTTCCAAAGCAGGGAGACTTCGAGCGCCAGCTCGCGGCCCTGGATACTGGCCGGCTAGTCATAGCCAGCGGCCAGGAAATCAAAGAGGATCGAGCCGCGCAGTACGGCCCCTTCCTGTTGATCACCAGGCCGACCAAAAAGGGCGGCGGTTACTTCGAAGACCTGACGCTGGAGGTGCGTGACGTTCGCAGCTTCGACGCGCTTTGGTCCAAGCCCTTCGGCAAAGAAGCGCCGGATTATTGGGTGGAGCCGCGCGAAGGAACAATGGTTCTCTCCTGGCCCATGGCGTCGAAATACGCGCGGGGCGAGATCAAGTCTGACGCCGGGCTGGCTAATCGGCTGGAGGCGATGAAGGAACAGGAAGGCGATTATTTCCTGCAGGTGTTGGACGCGAAGACCGGCGCCACGAAAGGGAAGTTGCTCGTCGAAACCGGCAAAGGCTCGTTCCGCATCGCCAGGGCATTCGCCGCCGGCGATTACGTGGTGATCACTGACACGCAGAACCGCGTGCTCGTCTACTCGCTCTCGACGGGAGAGCAGAAGGGGCGCGTCTTCGGCAGCCGCGCCGTCGTTAGCGGAGTGGGCGGAAAGTCGGGCGGCCAGTCTGCAGGCCAGTCTGCAGCTTTGATGTGTGTGGAGAACGAACGCGGCAAGCTGGCGGTCTACGACCTGGCCTCGTTTGAGAAGCGCGACGAGTTCACCTTCACGCACCCGGTCTCGCTCACCTCTTTCAGCCAGGACGGAAAGAGATTGTTCGTGCTGACGGCCAATCAGGCGGTTTATGTTTTAAACGTGGCGGGACCGAAGTGAATGCGGAATGCGGAATGCGGAATGCGGATTCGAAGAGTTTCGAGGCGATTTTTGATTGTCTCGCTAGCTGCCATTTGCGCTGTGACATTGTCGTCACACTTCCGCAATCCGCAATCCGCAATCCGCATTCCGCATTCGCACAAGATTCACGTCAGCGTCACGAATCTCGAATTCAGCCAGCCAAGACAGACGGTTGAGATCGTCATCCGCGTCTTCTCGGACGATCTGGAAAACGCGCTTAGCCGGCGCGCCGAACGGGCTGTGAAAATTGATCCGGCGGCGGCGGGCAAAGACAGACAGGTCGTCGAACTGGTGATGGCCTACCTGCGCAGCAACTTCGAACTGAAGAACAAGGCGGGCCGCCCGGTCGCTCTCTCCTGGAACGGGATCGAAGGACAGCCAGATATGTTCTGGATTTTCGTCAAAGGTCGGGCGCCGGGCGGGTTGGAAGGCGCGCAATTGCGCAACAAAATCTTCTGCGAGTTGTTCGACGATCAGGTCAACATCGTCAACGCCAAACATCAGGGCAAACAGATCGGGTTGATGTTCGAGGCGAAGGATGACTTCAAAATCCTTCGTTGATCAGATTATGACTAAGCCCAGTTCGGAATTTGTCACAAAGAAAATTCCGCTCTACTACCAGTTGGAGAACATCCTGCGCGAAAAGATCATGTCGGGCGTGTTCGCCGCCGGCGCCCGTTTGCCGACGGAGGCCGAGTTGATTCGCCTTTACGGGGTCGGTCGAATCACGGTGAGGCAGGCTCTGGCGGCGCTCGCCAAAGACGGATTGATCGAGCGCCGGCGGCGGCGAGGCACTTTCGTCACCGAACGCAAAGCCGGGCGGCGGCCGTTTGAGGAGCGGATCGATTTGACCGGGTCGCTGGACGAGACCATCGCGGCGGAAGCGGGCGCGACTTTCAAAGTGATCGAGATGAACCGCGTCGAGGCCGATCCGCAGGAGGCCGAACTTTTCGGGCTGGGGGCGGGGGAGTCTCTCTACCGCGTCAAACGGCTCGGGCTGCGCGGAGACAAGCCGCGCAATCTGACGATCGACTATTTGCCCGCCGAAATCGGCGAGAAACTGACCATTGAGGAACTGAGCGCGGGGTCGCTGCTGCAAACGCTCGAGACCAGATTCGGGTTGAAACTGAAGAGTGTGATGCAGCGGATTAACGCCGCGCTGGCCGACCCTTACCTCGCCAAATTACTCGACGTGCGCGTCGGATCGCCGATGCTTTCAATCGAACGCGCGGTCTACGCCGGCGGCGCCGCGCCGATCGAATTCTCCCAGACGCTCTTTGCCGCCGATCTCGAAGGCTATGCGATCCGACTAACGCGAGGCAGAGCCACTCCGCAAGCGACGAAAAGCAGGAAGCGAAGGCAATGAACGGCGTCCCAATCTTGAGTGTTTTTATTTAGCTGGTTTTTGATAGCAAAACCGACTAGGGGTCGGATGCTGTGCTTACCAAAGGAAACACAGATCACCTGGTAGTGGCCAAACAATCATTTACTAGAGCGGTTATCAGATCAGTGTACGGAATGTGGCGGTAGTCTGACCGTGAGGCATGTTGTTATCCAAATCTATTGCGTTCCCAGGGAGGCGCTTCTTCGTCGCGGAGCGACGGTTGAGCTTAGGCCGGCGTTTCAACGCCGGCTTAGGGGCGAATGATTATCCAGTCGCGGAGCGACGGTTGATAATGTTGTGAGTTCGTCGTTACATTCAACTTTTCTTCGCATCCTTCAACCGTCGCTCCGCGACGAAGAATAAATCCGTACGCTGATCTGATAGCTGCTCTAAGCGAGTCTCTTGAGCGACATCATTCAATAGTTCACAAATTCCCGCTCAAGTAATAACGCGGTAGAGCGGGCCCCCAAGCGGGGCGCTTGGGAACCACTATATGGCGTAGTCAATCATCAGCAGACCCTGGAAAGTTAAGGCAACTGTGGGATGCCGCTAACCCAGACTATATCGCAGGGAGGATCATCAGGTTCAAAGAGAATTACCGGGCCAGTATCCGGATGTGTTGAGCGAGGCTCATCCACGATCTCCACCGCGTACCTCACGGCGCCGTCCCTCAAGACGAGGACTTCGTAATATACATTGAAGTGATTGGTCCGTGGGTGGCCATTGTGCGGCGCGCAGTCGCCGGAGTGATCGTGAATGTGATCGGCGTTTACCTCAAGGGCGCCCGTTGGCTCATTCACAATAGTCACTTCGTAATGTTTCTCCTCGCTGAGCGGAAGCCGGAAAAGCGGCTTAGCCTTTGGGTCTTTTGACCTCAGAATCAGATTCCCGCTGGTGTGCGTGATATCGCCTGCGACCCTTGTCGCAATAAGCCCCAGATTGAGCGGATTTGGGTCACACTCCATATTCATTCGCTTAGCCGTGCCGAGCGTCGCCGAATAAAACTCGCCATTGAGGATGTTCAGCGGCGACAGCTTGTTGGGCTTTATCCTGAGGCGATCCCGTTTGTGAAAGGACTCGCTCTGGAAATCGAGGACGTTGGCGAAAGATTGTCTGTATCTCGGATCATCCGGTTTATGGAGGGTGGCGGACCCATTCGGCGTCCTGGAGCCTTCTTTCTTTTCAACGTAGAGGAAAAACGGGGCGATCTCCTTGATCTGTTTATGTTCTAAACACATGGATTGAAGTTCTTCCGACTGTCCTCTCTCTCTGATATTGATCGTCATGGCGTGAAAAGTAGCGTCGGTATGGATGCCCGCCTGAAGACGCTTTTGATTCTTGTCGTAGCAAAGGATCATCAGTCCGTCCAGGTAAATAGTGGCCGAAGGCTTCTTGAGCAAGGTATCGAGCGGCGCTTTAAAAGGTTCTGGTTGTGGATGCTCATCATGCATAAATGTGTTCTCTCCTTTTGCTGGGATTTAGAGCGGTTTGCGATCGTGTGTACTGGAGAATGGCGAGGCTTCCGGTGCCGTACCGCTTGCTGATCCGTAGACCCATTTGGAAACCGATCAAATCCAAACCAGCAGACGTTGGTTCGTGTGTCAAAAGCTATTATGTTGGGCACAGCAAGATCTGGAATGAGGCGACGAGTCAGTACCGCGAGCGTTAGCGAGCGGAGATTTCGCTAACGGCCGCTCGCTAACGCTCACGGTACTGATCCAGTAGGCGCTTTGCGAAATCCAGATCTTGGTGTGCTGGGCATATAGTATGGTTCGATTTAGAAGCTACTGTAACCGCCCGCGACGATGAATGAGGCCCAATAGTAAGGATGCCGATAGACCGTCTCCGCTCCGCGCAGCATCCCCAATTGCGTCTCTCTCAGAGCTTCCGCGGATGGCAGTTTTTGTGTTTTGCGAATGCGATGAAACTCGATCATCATATTCCTGGTGGCCGGCGAATCTATCTTCCATAGACTGGAGACGACCACCGGAACGCCGGCGGCCAAAAAAGGCCGCGAGACACCGACGGCGCCTTCCCCGTTGAGATAATCCTCGGCCCACGTTTGACAGGCCGAAAGCACGGCCAATCGCGCGTGTCTCAGGTCGAGGCGGTAAATCTCACCTACGAGCAGCGCGCCTTTTCGCCGAGTAGCTTGTCCGCCGGGTTCGGTCTCGGCGGCCAGCGCCAGCCTTGAAGATAGCGGCGAGGTCGGATTGGGATCGTAATGTGTGGCGAGATGAATAACTTCAGCCCGTTCTATCTCGCGCAGCACGGCCTTCTTCTTCGCGTCAGGCCCGACCAGCAACTGGTGTGAAGGATAGAATTTGACGATCTCTTCGGACTCTCTGGCCGCCGCCGGCAAATCTTCCAGGTCAGGGAAAGCGCGCCGGTCGAAACTCGGGTTGCCCACGCTCAACAGATGTTCCGACGATAGGCTCGACTTGCGCTTGGCTTCCTCGGCGCAAAGCACGAACAGGCTTGCGCTCGGCGCATAGATCGGCAGGTAATCCTCGATCAGGTATCTACCAGTCGCGCTGGAGATGAGCGCGCCATAGGGCAGGCGATTGAGGATCTTGTCGGGGACAATGCAGATCTGCTTGTTCGGTTCGATCAATGGCGCGACGGGCCGCAGCAGGATGTTGTAAAGCTCTTGCGCCTTCTGTCGCCATCTCTGATTATGGCCGCCGTCCGGACCGGAGATCTGAGCCAGATAATCGGTCGCCAGCCCGGTGAGTTTAGTGAGCGGAACCTGGACAGTTGTTTGCTCGAAACGCCGGGACGTAACCAACCAGATGATGAGTTTGTCTTCGAGCGCCGCATATTGCAGGAGCTGCATACGCTCGGGCATGCGTGACTGTATTTCTGAGAGAGTCAACGGGCTGGCGACGCCGGAAAAGCGCTGTTCTGAAATCCCCGCGATGGCCCCCGCCTGCTGTCTGTTGTGAAAGGCGTCGAGCAGCGAACGAGCGCGTGAGGTCTCGGAGTACTCGAAGGCTTCTCTGGCGCTACCCGGGCGGGCGGCGGTGAAATCGATTGCGATGTCGTAAACGCTCTGTTCCCGAGCGAAGAAGCTGTTTCGGTCGCTCTCGTCCGGAATCCTGGCGCGCATCTCTTCATAAAGCGCGATCATGTTTCGCAAACTATTGCTCGCATCCGCCTCCTCGCCGCGTGCGATGTGGCCCAGAAGTCGCTCTTTCGCCACTCGTTGAAGCTGCAGAGGATCATCCTTTTCGCGGTAGAAATCGGCCGCTTGCTCGATCATCGCCGCCGCCTCGGTGACGGCCCCCGACAAGCGGTAGGTTTGCCCCAGAAAGAAGGCCGTGTATGCGGTCATTTCACGAGCCAGAGCTTCGGGCTGCGCGCTTTGACCGATCCGCATGCCGCGCTTGATATATTCGATGGCTTCTTCATATTTTCCGAGCCTGGCGTATGCCAGGCCGGTGTTCACTAAATAACGGGACATGACTCGTGGTGAATTCATCGTCTCGGCGAGTCTCAACGTCTCCCGAGCGTAATCAAGCGCTGCTGAGTAAAGACCCAGCGAGTAAAAACAGCGGGCGGAGATGGAATAAGAGACGATGACCTGGCTTGGGTCGGCGACTATCTTTTCGGATAACTCCAGGCATTCTTGCGCCACCCGCCACGATTCACGGAATTTCCCGAGTCGTTCGTATAGGCCGGTGAGAATGCTCAGACTGCGCAGCCTGCCGTTCTCATCGCCGATCTCGCTGGCAAGTTGATGAGCGCGACGGCATATGGCGATGGCTGTTGAATACTCCGTGAGCCGCGATTGCGCGTTAGCCAGGCCGTTGAGCGCGAGCGATTGCAGCCACTTGTATGCGCGCGCTTCGCTCCCTTGAGCCGCTTCGTTGTAGCTCTCCAGGCTGCGCCGCGTGTCGGCTTGTTGCAGATAGCATAAGCCGATCTGATACTCGCTCAGCAAGGCTTCGCCCAGGTTGCCTTGCCGGCGGAAGATCGCTTGAGCCTGCGCATATTTCGTGATGGCCTGGCTGGGGTGAGAATCACTGTAAGTCTTGAAGGCGTCCTTCAACAAGTTGCGGGCCTCCGCCAATGCCAGAGCGCGCGCCGCCGAAGACGGGCGGTAAACACGAGCGAGATCAGCGACGTACCGGTCGCCGCTTTTGCGTTCGGCCAGCGCGCCAAGATCGTTCAACACTTGCCATCTTGCCAGCGCGTCCTGCGCCCGCCCCTCCTGAGCGAATGCAAGCGTTTCATCGATCAATCTGGCGGCTATGTGGTTGCCCAGGCGAAAGTAACTGCGGCTGAAGACGCTATAGACCTGCTCTTCATTGCCGGCTTGAAGCGCCTGCTGAAAAGCGATGAAAAGGTCTTCCCCTCTTTGCGCAACTCTTTTATTCCGCTCTTCGATCAGCTTTAGATTGCGCCTGGCCTCTTCGGCCCAGGGAGAGGCCGAGTCCTTTTTCAGGTAATTGTCCCAGTCTTCTTTGGCCTGGAATAGCTGCCCCAGATTCTGGCGCAGGAATGCGCGGTTGAAGATCGGTTCGAGGAGAGAGCCGTCGAGTTCAATCGCGCGGTTGAGATGTTCGAGACTGCGGTCAATCGTCCGCGGGTCTCGCCCTGATTTCCCTGAAGCTTCGAGTTCGCTCTTCTCCATCAGCGCCGCGCCCAGATCGCTGTGAATCCTGGCGTTATTGGGAGCGGTTTTAAGCGCCGCTTCAAATTCCGCTATCGCGTCTTCGAAATTCTTGCGCGCCAAATATAACCGCCCTATCGCGTGATGCGCCGCGGCTGTTGCCCCGTCTGTTGAACTTTCCCTGACCGCATCGTCCAGCAAGTCGAACGCGCGGCGGCGGGCAGGCAGATCGACGCCGGCCTGCTCGCCGTCCGCTTCCGATCCTCCGCGCGTTTCGCGGAACGGGGCGTACTGCAACTCTGTAATCCTCGCCTTAACCAGACGCCGCTCGCGATAAGCCAGATTAAGCGCGACCATCCCTTTTTCCAATCGCGCGTCGACCTCGATCCCCCTATAGCCTCGCCACAGACCCCATATCCCAAGCCCAAGCCCGATCACGAGCGTCGCATAGACTGCGACCTTCCATCTGATCTGGCCGGGCCGGAGCAAGGCGACCACCCATTTCCACATTTGAGGCGCGCCACGAGACTCATTTCCCGCCCACGTTTCACCAATCTCTTCCGACATCCCCCCTTTGCCGTAAGTGGAGACCTGTTTCACCAGCTCACGCGCGATCATCAGCCTTTCCTGCCGCTCCGGCGTGGAGAAAAAGTTTTTCTCCAAAAGCTCGCGCTCGCGCCGCTTGAGCGCGCCGAGCGCGTAATCGGTGATCAGCTCGTCTTCGATCATCAGCAGCCGTTCGACGTTCTCGTCGCCGCGCAGCAGGTCCGTCTCCACCTGCTCCACTTCGTCCGGCGTCGCGACGCCCAGCAGATATCTTCTGATCTGATCTTCTTGTTCCGGTAGCAGAGTCATAGCGATTTGGGGGGAGTCCAAGCCATCCCGGCGCCCTCCTGCGGAAAATCAATTGCAGTAATGCGCAAAAGTAATGCCGAGTTCACCGCCGCAGGCGCGTGGGACACGACGCCGCGGCCTTGGCGATGGTCGTAGATATGGCCCCACCACCGCAGGAGCATGTGACACGAAGATTTCGCAGAGAAGAAGAAAGAGATGGGGAGCGTCCTGATAATCTCTCTGCGTCCCCTCTGCGCTCTCCGCGTCCGCGACGGTGGAGGAACACCACCCGACTTGCGGCATTACTTTTCGCGCATTACCTCAAACCGCGAAGGGACGAAGAACACGAAGGAAGAACTGGAGAAATCTTCATGTTCTTCGTCCCTTCGCGATTGATTCTCATCCTTTTCTGGGCGCCGCCGTAGCGACTTGAAGGCTCCTTTCATTATTGTATGCAGTGAGAGCCCGGGAAATTTCAGAGTTTTTTGTCGGGTGGGAGCTGTCCGCGGCATTCATTGATGCAGAGGCGCAGCTCTTCATTAAGCCTGTGCATCTGGATGCGAAGGGCGTTGATCGAACAGCCGAACTGTTCGGCCAGCGATCTGCGGTGATCGAGGTTCAACCGGTTTCCTTCGCGGTAATAGAGTATAAACATCTTACGCTTCTCAGGTTTTAGCTTCTCCAGGCAGTGCCGCAAACATCTGCTGAGCTCCTCACCTTCATTTTTATCGTTCGGCCCGCCGGGCCCCGATGGATCAGGAAAATCTTCAGGCGCTGGACCGCCATATCTTTTGACCTGCCGATTGAAATATTCGAGCGCCACGAAACGGGCGATGCCGTGAAGATATTTGGCCGGATCGCCCTGGTAGGAGTCTTCAATCGTACACAGTTGGCGAATCGCGCGATTAATAGTCTCGTCGGCCAGGTCCTCGGACGCGGAGCAACCGCGGCAGTTAAAGAGAGTTATCAAACCTCGGCGAATGTCTTCGTACTTGCGGCCTGCTTGCTCGCGGTCAGCGTCCAGCCAATCGAGAAAGCGTTCAAACGCCTCTGGGGTCAATTCCCAATCCTGTACGGGTTTGGACATAAGCATCGGAAGATGTTCGGTTTGATTCAAGTAAACAAGGGTGGTCAGACTGCGTGATTATAGAACGCTCGTCTCAATGCGCAAGAGGGTAGGGGGATGGAAAACCGCGCTTGCTCATGGCCCGAAGAAATTTTTCAATCTGTGCAGGTGTTTTCCTTCTTCGTCCCAGAGGGACATCGGAGATTAGGCGGTGGAGAAACAACCGGATGCGACCGAAAACCTCCTCGAGAGCCCCTCCGGGCTGGGAATAGATTTCTCCATTCGCTTCCGGTGGGTACCTGCGCTCCACCACCGGCTATTATCCACTATGAATCCGGCATAAAAAGTATGAAAACAGCTTTCAAGGGTAGAAATTCTTCGCCGCCCCATGAAATTTCTCGCCAGAGACCGTCATTACTTAGAGACAGCGTTCTTTGGCAAGATAGCAGCGTCTTCGGCCAATGTGACGCCCTAATCGAATAGTTGGTATCCTCAGCCATTTCTTTAACCAACTATTAACGGTTGTGCGAGAAAATGGTTCCTTGATATGTCAGTTTAGGATTGCCTTTGTTCGACTGAGATACTTCGACGGCATCTAACGAGCGTTCCATTCGATAGCGTAAACGTAATGCGGATAGCCATGCCAGAGGACTTCCTTCTCAATTCGTAATCCGTTTCGCTCGGCCACGCGCCGCGACGGCGCATTGTCAGGCCGGATCATCGAGATGACCCGGCGGCGGCCCAATCGCTCGAAAGCGTAATCCATGCAGGCGCGGGCAGCTTCAGTGGCGAACCCTCGCCCCCAATATTTTCTATTGAAGTGATAGCCGACCTCCAGTTCTTCGATCCCGTCAACTTCCTGAATGACCAGCCCGCAATTGCCCACTAATTTCCGCTCGCTCCGCATGGTCGTCGCCCAGAGGCCGTGGCCGTATTGTTCATAGCGCCTCTGGTTACGCTCGATCCATTCGCGCATCGCCTGACTATCGAGCGTGCGTGGAAAGAAGCGCATTGTTTCCGGGTCGCCCCAGATTTCGAGAAGGTCGTCGAGGTCATCCGCCGTGATCTCGCGCAAGCTCAACCGTTCGGTCTCCAAAATTATCCCGCCCATCATCGGCTCCTCAATATGTCAGTTTAGTCTCGCCTTTGCTATAGTCATCGCGCGTTGCCCCGCGACCGAGATCATTATCGAACATCTGGCAAGAGAAATTCGATGGAAGTGTGGTGGATTTTAGTCCGCCACACTTCTTCCGCAGGAGGAACCATGACATTGACAGGATTGCCGTCCGAATACGACAAATACGACGCGCTCGGCCTGGCCGAGTTGATTGCGAAGAAACAGATCACGCCGGCCGAGCTGCTCGACGCCGTTCGCCATCGTGTCGAGGCGATCAACCCAAAAATCAACGCCTTCAATCATCTCTTCTTCGACAATGCCGAAGAGCAGATCAAAAGCGGATTGGGACAGGGGCCGTTTCATGGCGTGCCGTTCGCATTGAAGGATTTGGGGCAATATTTGAAAGGCACGGTTACGTCGGCGGGGGGCAGGGTCTGGAAAGATCAGGTGGCCGATTACGACAGCACGCTCGTCACGCGGTACAAACTGGGGGGGCTGGTGATCTTCGGCAAGACCACGTCACCGGAACTGGGTCTAACGACGACCACCGAATCAGTTCTCTACGGCCAGACGCGCAACCCGTGGAACCTGGAACGGACTAGCGGAGGCTCGTCCGGCGGGGCGTCGTCCGTGGTCGCCAGTCGCATCCTGCCGATGGCGCACGCGAGTGACGGCGGCGGATCGATTCGCATCCCGGCTTCGTGCTGCGGTTTGTTCGGACTGAAGCCGACGCGCGGGCGCGTCCCGATGGGGCCAGGACAATTCGAGGGGTGGAACGGATTGTCGGCGCATCATGCCGTAACGATCTCGGTGCGCGACAGCGCGGCGCTGCTGGATGTTTCGTCCGGCGTCGAACTCGGCTCTCCCTACTACCCTCCGCCTCAGAATCGCCCCTTTTTGCATGAGGTTGGCGCTGATCCCGGCAATTTGCGGATCGCCTTGATCGCTGATTCGCCCACAGGCACGCCGGTCGATCCAGAGTGCAAGCAGGCGGCGACAGAAGCGGCGAAGCTCTGCGAATACCTCGGACACATAGTAGATGAGGCGAAGTGGCCAATTGACGCCGCAACCTTGCGTGGCGCTTTCTTGCCCATCGTTAACGTCTCGGTCGCCAGGGCGTTGGACGACGCGGAAGCGCCGTTGGGCCGTCCTGTGACCGACAAAGACGTGGAGCCAGTGACATGGGCTATGGCCCAGCAGGGGCGTAACATTAACAGCGTGGCCTATTCGCGCGCCATCGCTATGGTCCATCAAATCGGTTTTATAATGGCTAAATTCCAGCAGACTTACGACGTAATCATCAATCCGACGTTGGGCAAACCGCCCGCGCCGCTGGGCGTCTTAAGCCTGTCGCCGAAAGACATGCAGACATTCACGAAGGAGATCACCGAGTTCAGCCCGTTCACGGCGATTTACAACGTGACGGGGCAGCCTTCGATGTCCGCGCCGCTGCATTGGACGCCGGACGGTCTGCCGGTGGGCGTGATGTTCTCGGCGCGGTTCGGCGACGAGGCGACGTTGTTTCGCCTGGCCGCGCAACTGGAAAAGGCGAGACCCTGGGCGGAACGAAGGCCAAAAATCTGAATCAATGTTTGCTCGTAATGCTACAGGAGCTGATTCATCACAAAGGATATGCCAACTCCTCCTTGCTTAAGGCCATTCGACGGCATGAACCGGCCGCTCAGGATCCGGAACTGCGGAATCTTCTCCATCACATCATCCTGGCCAACCGATTCTGGCTGCGATTAATTCTCGGACTTCCATTCGCAGTCGAAGAGGCATCGCGAACGCCGGAGTCATTCGAAGCTGTCGCGGCGCAGTATCGGGAGACACATTCGCAGGAGGTGGAGTGGCTAACACAGGTTCAGGAGCCTGAGTTGGCGCGCGTTTTGGAGACGCCGTTCATCCCTGATTTCAGTTGTTCGGTCGCTCAGGCGATGATGCAAGTCTGTCTGCACAGTCATGGTCACCGCGCCCAATGCGCAATCAGGCTCCGACTATTAGGCGGCGCTCCGCCGAATATGGATTTCATTCTTTGGCTGAAAGATCGCCCGTCTCCCGAATGGGAATAGGCAGGGCTACGAGTTAGCGACGTTCCCCTAGTTGAAGGGGGACGATTTGAAAGAGGGGGTTATCCAATGAAATCTCTATTTCGTGTCGTATCTATGGCGGCGCTGTTTCTGATCTCAGGCTGCGCGCTCATGCCTAAGCGCTCGCCTTATCCTGATCCTGACCGGCTTGTGAGCGTCGTTAAAGTTTCTCCTGCGGGAGATGAGCCGGTCTTGGATACAGACTTCGTTGCATGGCGAAACCAAAGTAAAACTTTAGGACCGATTGCGGCGCACGTATTCCGGGCGCGCGTCCTATCAGGCGGGGCGGAGGCGGAACGAATTCAATCCGAGTTAGTCTCTGCCGACTTTTTTCCCACACTGGGCGTCCAGCCGGCTTTAGGGCGCTTATTTCTTTCTCAAGACTGCAAACCTGGCGCCGATCATGTTGCGGTTCTCAGCAACAGTTTTTGGCTACGCAGATACGGCGCCGACCCAAGCCTGATCGGAAGAACAATAACGCTCGATCGCGAGCAATATGCCGTCGTCGGCGTTATGCCGGCCGACTTCCAGTTTCCAAAATATTGCGATGTGTGGACACCGCTGGCTTTTGATGATGGAGGGCTACGTTTTGAAGAGAAAGGCATGGAACTGTACGTGATTGCGCGCTTGAAAACTGGCGTCACGTTGGAGCAAGCCGGGGCGGAGATGAGCGGTATTGCGCATAAACTCGAAACGGACTACCCGGCGACTAACACCGGTCGAGATATAAAGCTCACCGCTCTACGCGAGAGTCGCGTTCAAAAAGAAAAGGAAAATGTGTTGGAAATAAAAATTCACCGTCCGGCGAATCTTCCGGCTGAATCAGGAAAGGAAAAATGAGCGAACAATTCAAAGATCAGGTTGCAATCATCACCGGCGGCGCGTCGGGGATCGGGCTGGCGATAGCAAAGAAGCTGAGCGACGAGGGCGCGAGCGTTGCGATGGTCGATTTGAACCCGGCTGTGCTCCAGCCGGCAGTGAAATCGGTCGGGGGAAACGCGTTCGCCTCCGTCTGCGATGTGACGAACGAAGATCAGGTCAAATCCATGGCCGATCAGATCGCCGAACGTTTCGGGCGCATTGACATCCTGGTCAACAGCGCGGGCGTGACCGGCAAGACTAATATCAAAAGTCACGAAGTCGATCTCGGGGATTTCCGCTTCGTCTTCGAGGTCAACGTCGTCGGCTCGTTTTTGACATCACGCGCGGTCTTGCCGCACATGCTCAAACGGAATTACGGGCGCATCCTGCATATCGCCTCGATCGCCGGCAAGGAGGGCAACGCGGGGATGCTGGCCTACTCGGCTTCGAAGGCGGCCGTGATGGGGATGGCGAAGGCGCAGGGCAAGGAGTACGCCGAGACCGGAATCACCGTCAACGCGCTTGCCCCCGCCGTGATTCGCACGGCGATGGTCGAAGCGTTGCCCGAGGAGCAGGTGAAATACATGACCGACAAGATTCCGATGAAGCGATGCGGGACGCTCGAAGAGATCGCGCATCTCTCGGCGTTCATCGTCTCGCCGGGCGCAAGTTTCACAACCGGATTCACCTTTGATATGACCGGGGGCAGGGCGACGTACTGAGAGGCCGTCCAGATGGGAAGCGTGAAGCAGTTTTTCTCGGATTTGTTCGCGATATTTTTCATGGGGATCGGGATCAGCACGACGCGGACGAAGCAAAAGAAGCTCGACCTGCGAAAGCTGATCTCGAATGAAGACCGTGGTTACGGAGAAAGCCGCGCCGCCGGAGAAAGATGGATTTTGGTCAACCGCGCCGCGTCGAGCGTCGAATACAGAAACAGACAAGCCGTGAGTCTCGATTCACGTCCGGGCGCCGGTCTCGCATGGGTCGAAGGCTTGCGCTTCTCCGTCGGCAAGATCGATCTGAACATCGCCGCGGCGTCGCAGGACGTCGGCATAGCCTTTCACGTTCGGAACGAGAGGGAATTCGAGGCCATCTGTTTTCACGTCGAAAACGAGGCGCAAGACGAAGGCGAAAGTCAGCGTGTGATCGTCCGATACCTTTCAACCGGCGCGGATCGGAACGCGAATCACGAAGCGCAATTCGATCTGCCCTATAGCCAATCGGGCGAGTGGTTCAAAGTGAGAATAACGATATCCAAAGAAGTCATCGCCGTCTTCATCAGCGGCGGAAACATCCCAATTCTGAGCGTGAACGCTTCCGGGGGCGGCGAAGTATACGGTTCGGTCGGCCTGTGGATCGGCCCCGGTTCCTCCGCGCTTGTGGCTGATTTCAGAATCCATGAAGTCAGAGGCAATATCGAAAAACAGATCAGAAGCATAATGGGCAGGAATCCAGGGGGATAAGGCTCCAATTGCGCGAAAGCGCGCTCCGGAAGAGAACGAAATGATTCGCAAAGCATTTTTGATGATTCTGAGACCGGGCAATCAGGGCGAATACGAGCGCCGCCACAACCCCATCTGGCCGGAGTTGCAGGAGACGTTGAGGCGACACGGCGCGCGCAACTACTCGATTTTCCTCGACCGCGAAACCGACAGGCTCTTCGCTTACGTCGAGATAGAATCGGAAGAGTTGTGGGCGAATATCGCGCAGACTGAGGTATGCCGGCGATGGTGGGCGCATATGAGAGATTTGATGTTGACCAATGACGACAACAGTCCTGTGGCGATCAATCTCGACGAGGTTTTTCATCTCGACTGAGGGAATGGAATGAAAGAACTGCTGGCGGATTTTCTGGACCGCGCGCTTCATTATATTGACAGCCTCGACTCGCGGCGTGTCGCGCCGTCGGTTGAGGCTGTCGAGCGGCTCGCGCTCCTGGACGGACCTTTACCCGAACACCCGACCGATCCGCGAATCGTTCTGCGAATGATCGATGAGATCGGCTCCCCC
>DATCXQ010000052.1:0-7060 GCA_036565725.1 Blastocatellia bacterium | reverse complement strand
CGGCGATACGGCTTCGGCGCGCCATGAGGTCGAGAAACTAGCTGCCATCCGACAGGCGCTCACCGAAATCAAAGGCGATTTCGATTGGGCCAAACAGGTTGAGATCGAGCGTCAGGTTGCGTCGGCCTGGCTAGCGTATGCCGAAGGCAAGCATGGAGAATCGCTCAGGCTGATGACCGCGGCGGCGGAGTTGGATGACGCGACTGAAAAACACCCGGTGACGCCCGGCAGCGTTCTTCCGGCGCGCGAGCAACTTGGCGAGCTGCTACTGGAACTTAAGCGACCATTGGCGGCCTTGCAGGCGTTCGAGGTATCTCTTCGCCGTGCGCCCAATCGGTTCAACGGACTTTACGGCGCGGCGCGCGCGGCCAAGCTCGCGGCAGATCAGAAGAAGGCGAAGGCTTACTACGGCAAACTCGTGACGCTGTGCCGCCAAGCCGATAGCATCAGGCCCGAGATCGAGGAGGCGAAAGCGTTCCTCGCCAGCATGAACGTAAAGGACTCCGCGAGTTCACACTAGATTATGCCCTGCCCATTGCGGCTGACGAACACGATGCTTTTTCGGCGTTCATTCAATTCGTTCACTCGGCTTTGACGGCGCGGGCAGAGCCTTTCGCGGCAGCTTCTCGTCGCGCGTCGCCGCGTTATAGGCGAAGACGGCGGCCACGGTCGCCATCTGCACCATGTCCTCGCGCTGAACGTGATCGACTGTGTCCATGTTGGAATGATGGGTGCGCGAATTATATTCCAGGCGCTCCTGGATAAATTGGAAGCCCGGCAGGCCGACGGCGTCGAAGGCCAGGTGGTCGGTGCTGGTCACCGAACGCGGGCCGAGCATGTCCACGCCGAGATCCTTGAGCGGTTCGATCCACTGCTCGAAAATCTGTTTCGCGGCCAGGTTGCCCTGCATCCAGACGCCGCGAATTCGCCCCGTGCCGTTGTCGATGTTGAAATAGGCCGCCAGTTTCGCGTGCTCGGGCTTCAAACGCATGTCCACGGGGTCGGCGAAATGCTCTTTGACGTAGGCGCGCGAGCCGAGCAGCCCTTGCTCCTCGCCACCCCACAATCCGACGCGGATGGTGCGACGCGGTTTGACGCCCACCGCTTTTAGGATGCGAATCGCCTCCATCATCGCGGCGCTACCCGCGGCGTTGTCCGTGGCGCCAGTGCCCGAATGATGCGAATCGAAATGCGCGCCGATCATAACGACTTCGTCGGCCAGATCCGTTCCGGGGATCTCCGCGATCAGATTGAACCCGTTCTTTCCCGCCTCGTCGTGAAATTTGGCCTGAATATTTAGTTCGACCTTCACCGGCACGTTTTTTTCCAGGATGCGAACCATGCGGTTGTAGTGTTCGACAGCGAGCGTCACCTGCGGCGGAACCCTGCCCGCGCTCTGATCGCGCGGGCCTCCCGATTGAACGAAGATCGTCCCACCGTCGGTCCGCTGGGTCCGCCATATCATGTCGCTGCCGCCTGCCGACATCACGTTGTCGGCGCCACGATCGAAGACGACCGCGACCCCTTCGGCTAGCAGGAAGGCATTGATCTTCGATTGCGTCTGCGCCCGGCGCCTGAATTCCGTCTCGCCGCGCGCGCCCTCGCCCCGTACGGGGATAGGCGTCGTTTGCGCCTCCTTGATGTCCTCATCGGTCATCCGCAGGACGACCCGCCCTTCCAGCATTTTGACCTCGCGCGCCGGCTGCGCGAGCACGATCTTGCCTTGAAGCTTGCCGCGGTATTTGTCGAAGTCGGCCTCCGAGCTGATCGGCGCGTACACGACCTCGGCGGCGATCACGCCCGGCGTCCCCGGAGTCCAGGACTTCGGATAGCCGATGAGCGGCGAGACCTGCGGCTCGATCATATTCGCGCTGAATCGTTCAAGCGACCACCCTTTGCCGAACGGCCACCCCTCTTCGTGAACGTTGACGAGGCCCCATTCTTTAAATCGCTTTTGCGCCCAGTCGCTTGCCTGTTTGATCGTCGGCGAGCCCGTCAACCGCGGGCCGTACACGTCCGAGAGCCAGCTGATGTGGTCCATGACCTGCGACCGATTCAGGCCCTCTTCTTTGATCCTGGCAATCATCGCGTAATCGAGCTTCTCTTTGGCGCCGTCCTGGGCCAGCGCGCCGATCGTCCAATTCGACGGACCGAGCGCGATAATTAACGCCGTAGTGATTGTTAGGATTCGAGTCGTTGTTTTCATTTCTCCCTCCGAGAAGCGCGGCATAAACGACCTCCGTTTTGTGTCCTGATCCGATGTACTGAAAGGCGCCGCGATTATAAAGCGAAGCTCGCGCTGACAAGACTTCGCCGTCCGCGCCTTATTTGACGGGCTCCGGCGCCAGTTAAGTTCTGGAAGCGTCCTGTGGCAATTACTGCCATCCGACGCTTCAAGTTACAATCAACCCCTTGCAACCGACTTGTCGCCGCGTCCGAGAGGCGTCGAAATGTCGACGAACAGGGCCTGCGCGCCGGTAGTATCTTTGGAGAGCCAGACCGGGAAGAGGCGATCTCGTGAGCGCAGCCGCGGTCGCGGATGGCGGCGTTGATAAACGGCCAGTTGTTGTCGGAGGGCGAGATTCTCCAGAGCCAGACCATGACGGTGTCTGAATGCGGAGGCGAGTATAAAGACGAAGGCAAGTAAGGAGTGGATCATCAAGCCGACTCAATTGGGGGTAAAGAGGGAAGTCCAATGTTTGCTGAAGATCGGAATTTTGGCGAAGGACAACCAGCGTATGAAATCAGAGGCGCCCGGCAATGAACTCGTGCGGCATGCTTCGAATGGCAATGAAGATACACTTGATTGGGAGACTTGCTATCTTAGCCGTTTGTTTAATTGCGCTGGGCATAATTTCCCTTATGTTTGGGACAATCAACAACAATCAGACCGTTAGAAGGCTCGGCTCTTTACTCGTTGTCCTATCAGTGATTCTTTCTAAATCAAGCCACGTACGATTGGTACAGTACCGCGCGCGTAAGCAAGCGGCGCATCACGCGGTCAACCGCTTGCTTACGCGCGCGGTACTGTACCGTGTCCCAATCTTGTGTGGTTCGATTTAGCTTGCCTTTACTAACGCCAGTAATTTATTCGGGCATCCAGAAAATTCGTACGCTCTGGGAGGGGTCAAGTGAGTGAGCAGTGTGTGGCGTTTCGGGCCGCGCCTGCCACGAAACCCTGTGAGGAATTTTGGGACATTGCCCGCGCCCGAACCGGAGAAACGCCCTACATTCAACGCCGTCATTTTCGGCGCGGTAATTGCATTTGCATTCCGCAAGTATAGGAGAGCCGCAAGGCGAGTGGGATAACCGCTAGAATGGACACAACCACCCCACTCGCCTTGCCTATTTCGGCCCGAATCCCGCCCGGCTTTTGCGCCACAATCGACCTACAGCGTTTTCGCCCATACTCAAGGCGCCTGACTCTTCAAACGCGCAGGAACGCGGCAAAGCGCAAAATTGCGCCCTATCGACAGCTAAGCCCACTCATTCCCGCTGTTCCCTCCGCATGTGAGATGACCTGCAGCCGGACTTTTTCATTCGGCTGAATATCAATAGGAAGATTATTCACGCTCAAATACGGATCGCAGTCACTCATCTCGCAGCGCCGACGAAAATCCGTTTGCTTGAAGTCAACTCGGTCCCGAATGCTTGCTCGTAACGGCGGACAGTTCCCGGTCGATCAGCCCGCCGACTTTACTGTGAATGTCAACGGAGGAATTTGCTGAAATTCTCGATAAGTTTCGCCTGGTAAACAGGGGTGCAGTACAATCGCATTTCCTTAACAACGGCGATCATTCGCCGCCCACTTTCAATACGCCGGAAAAACTGGGGATTAAGCGATGAACAAGAAGGGCAAGAAATTGCAGAATGGTCTGGAGATCGCGCTGAACCGCAAGAAATTCGGCAAGGCCGTCAAAGAGAAGCGGGAACGAGAGGGGCTGTCTCTCAGGGATCTGGAAGGCGTTGTTGGCGTCAGCCCCCCAACTCTCAGCAGGATTGAAAATGGCGAAATCAGCAGCCCTGAAATCGAACATCTGCTCGCTTTGTGTCAATGGCTGCGCAGGCCGCTCGAGAGCTTTTTCAGCGGCCTGCTGGCCTCGTTGCGTGTGCGTATCCACTATCCGACATACGTCAACGCCGGCTTGCCCGCCCCCGCCGGCGACGAATTTGTGTACAGAGATTTATGCGAAGATCTGATGCCGGATCAGGATGAATATTTCACAGTCAACGCGAAAGGCGACTCCATGACCGGCGCGCAAATTTACGACGGCGATTTGTTGATCGCTAAGGTTAGTGAGACGGCCAATCCGGGAGACATCGTGATCGCCGCCATTAATGGAGAGTACTGCGTCAAAAGGCTGGAGATTAAGAGGGACTCGGTCATCCTGCGGTCAGCCAACCCGGATTTCCCTGACATTCGTGTCAAAAGAAGTGACGACTTCAGCATCCGCGGCGTGGTTGTACACTCCCTCCACCGGCATCAGGGGACTGGCCCGGCATTGCGGAAATCTAGGTGATCGGCGGACAGGCGCTTTTACAAACGCTTTATGGACTTCATCATGCGCGCGATTGCCTATGCGCGCTCGCCGGCAACGGGCGTCCAGTCGCGGCCGTCATATGCCACGCGGTCGCCGTCGACTTGAATAATCATTCTATTCATCTCTTTATTCTTAGTCTGGTTAGAGCATGTCTGTAAAGGAAGGGGAGAGAAAGAACGATGATCACCGGCGCCTGGTTGACGCCGAACGGCGCCAGAGGCGCCAGTAGATCGCGAGATTGACGCACAAGACCAGAAGCCCAAGGACGACGTGTAGAGTACGAGAAACCGGCGCCGGGTAAATCAAAGGAAGAAGATAACGCTCGATAAAACCGGTCTGATAGCCGGCCTCTCCTCCCTTTCGTCGGAGCCAATTTTCAAGCGGCGTGAGTGGACATTCCCACCCTACGAATTCGATTAACGCCGCCCACAGAGCAGCCGGTATGTGGAACCATGCGACGCGCCTCCACTTGAACGCCAGGACGCCCCCGAGCGCCGCGAACAGCACGAAAGCCATATGGAGCAATAACACGAAGTCGGCGAGCGCCCGATAAATCATCCGCCGTTTCTCCAACTATCCGTTTTCCAAAATAGAGTGTCGGAAACAACGATCTTATAGCCAATTCCCTTGCATGGTCAGTCCGCCTGCGATCGCAACCGCCGGAAATGCGCCCATCGCGCATCTGCCGGCGCCGGAGGCCTGAGCGCGGAGAATGAGCCGCTAGACGCTGATCGGGTCCGCTTGACATCCCGGCCGGTTCTGTTATTTTCCCGCCGTTAACAAAGAGATTACATATGGATAAATCCACCAAACTCCTTCTCCTCTTCGCCTTGATAGCCGCGCTTTTCATCTTCTGGCCTGGCAAGTACCATTACTACACCCCCGAAGGCTATTTCATCCGCGTCAACCGGTTCACCGACCAGACCGAGTATTACACCACTACCGCCGGCTGGACTACCGCCAAGCCTGAGATCGATAACCCTGGCCGTCCGGCTCAGACGCCGGCGTCTGGTCAAGGCGACTCTTCCGGCAAAACACTTGTGTCTCCAACGCAAAAACCGTCGCCGAAGCAAACTCCGAAGCCGACACCGGGGCAGTAACGCCTACCAAAGGATCACGTCACGTTGTTATTAGCCTGGCGACTTGAACCGTGGGAGGATTGTGGACCGCAGCCGGGGGGGGGCAAGGTTATGGGCGGATGGCCGCGACCTGGCGCAAGTCTCTACGGTTGGCGCATAATGCGCGCATCCCGGCGGCTTCACTTGAAAAAGTGGGGAAAAGAAAGCCGGATTAGAAGCCTGCTTAGGAGAGCGCCGATCAGTCCATAGACAGAAAGTCCGAGACTGACGGCGCGGCGGCGAAACCGAAGCGCGGCGCGTCGAACCGCAATATCGGCAATAAAGGCGCTGAGGAAGATGGCGAAGACGGCAGGCGGGAAATGACCGTCGCCCCGGCGAAAGGCTGAATCTGATTTTGGCCTAGATCGGTTTGTGGGTGTACGGTGTGAGGCGATTTGTTTAATCGCCCTGTTTGAGGCTTTGTCCAATCAGGAAAGAAGCGCGAGTAAACAACTCGCGCCACAGCTCCCGTACACGCAATCGCAAACCACTCTAACTAGCCACGCACAACTCAACGGAGGCTTGAATATGCGCAAACTCCTGACGCCGTCGATCGTCGCGCTCTCAATCGGCGCAATAGGCTCTTTCATGATATGGGTGTTCGTACCGCTCAGCGCGTGGCGGCGAGCGCTGAGCGATCGAATGCTGTGGTCGCTTATGCTGTATTTTTTGGCCATCTTCGCCTCGTTTTCTCTCTACGTCTGTACAACGACCTTCGTAAGAATCGAGGCGAAGAGAAAAGAGAAACTGAGCGCGCTCTGGCTCTATGTGCAGTGGGTGTTGATTAGCGGCGCGATTGGGCTTTTCGCCGGCGGGATATACAACCCTGGCGGAGATTCGAGCTACACGTCGAGCGCTGCGCATAAGGCCGCGAACGGCTTGACGATCTTTGCAATCTTCTTGGTCGCGGGGCTACTCGGAACGGCTGCCGGCCTGAGCAAAATAGAGAAGGCGAAGGCCGACGCGTTGAAGCCGGAACAGGGAAGCGAAGGAATCGAAACGCAAGGCTGACATGGCGACCACCTCAGCAACACGACCCACCTGATTAAACGACCTGATCAAGGCGACGATTGGACTGTCCATAATATAAATCCCCTCTCTCATTATTTTCATACATTTACAAACACCCATCGTTATCAGCCAACTTGCCGTTATTAACGATCCCCCTACGCCAGGATCGAATTTTGATCTCGAAAATTTTGGTTGATAGAAAGACAAGCGAAGTTGTCGAAAACGCGGATGAATCGATTTTTGGCTTCATTCAGTGTGCGGGTTCATAGAACGCGGATACCGCTGATGGAGCGGATTGACGCTGACCTTTTTTGTTTTATCCGCGATGATCCGCGCTCGTCCGCGTCATCCGCTTTCTATTTATGCGTTCTTTGGTCCGGTAAGACAGTC
>DATCXQ010000049.1:0-3271 GCA_036565725.1 Blastocatellia bacterium | reverse complement strand
CAGACCTGTGTGTCTGCCCCGGATTGAGTATGCGCATGGCCACCGGGGCAGACACACAGGTCTGCCCCTACGCTGTTTCGCAAACAGCAATAGTCGGGAGAACACGATGAATCGCAGAAAATTTGTGAGCTTGACTGGAATGGGAATCACGGCGGGCGCGCTGGCGGAATCTCTGGTCGCCTCTCAAATCGCCGGGGCAGACCGACACGGCGGTAACGCCACGCCGCGCAAAGCCCAAATGCAAGCCAGGATGAAAGTCGGTCACCAGCATTACTCCTCCAACGAAAACCTGACGCTCCTGGCGGCCTTTGGCGTGAACAACATTTGCAGCGCTCTTCCCTCTCGCAAATTCGACGAGAACTGGTCGGTCGAAGGTCTGACGAAACTGCGCGAGCGCGTCGAATCGTTCGGCATCAAGCTGGAGATGGTCCCGCTGCCTTTGAGTTCGGCCTACATTACGAGGGCCGAAAACCCGAACATCATGCTCGGCAAAAGCCCCGAGCGCGACCGCGAGATGGACGATATTTGCCAGATGATCCGCAACGCGGCGCGGGCCGGAATCCCCGCATTGAAATACAACATGAGCGTCCTCGGCGTAGTGCGCACCGAACCGACTAAAGGCCGCGGCGAGGCCGAGTACAGCACGTTCGTTTACGACAAGGCCAAACAGGAGCCGCCGCTGACCGAAGCCGGGCCGGTCAACGAAGACGTCTACTGGGAGCGCATCGCCTACTTTCTGAAGCGCGTCATTCCAGCGGCGGAAGAGTACAAGGTGCGATTGGCCTGTCACCCGCACGACCCCGGAATGCCGGCGGATAAAGGTTATCGTGGCGTCCATACCGTGCTCGGCGCCGTCGCCGGGTTGAAACGATTCATCGAGATCGTCCCGAGCAAATATCATGGGCTGAATTTCTGTCAGGGCACGGTCTCGGAGATGCTGCAAAATCCGGGCGAAGAGATCTTCGATGTTATTCGTTATTTCGGCCGCCGCGGGAAAATCTTCAACGTTCATTTCCGCAACATCCGAGGGCGT
Source organism: Blastocatellia bacterium (assembly GCA_036565725.1). Classification (GTDB taxonomy): domain Bacteria; phylum Acidobacteriota; class Blastocatellia; order RBC074; family RBC074; genus JAJVID01. The sequence goes on along the minus strand of DATCXQ010000049.1, from coordinate 2,238 downwards.
TTCCTCAATTTCCAGGAGACGTTCATTGACGACGGCGACGTGGACATGCTGAAGGCAATGCGGGTTTACAAAGAGATCGGCTACGACGGAATGATGATGCCGGATCACGTGCCGAAGATCGCCGGCGACCCGCAGGGGTTACAGGCGTTCGCCTTCACTTTCGGATACATCAAAGCGCTGATCGCCGCGGTCGCCGCCGAATCCTGATTCGGGCCGTGGCCTTATGGGGGAAAGCTTTGAGAATAAAGTCCAACCATAGTAGAAGGCTCTCCTTAGCGACCTTTGCGCCTTTGCGCCTTGGCGAGAACCGCCGCCTGAATGAGCAAGCCCGTTTCTCGCAAAGGCGCAAAGGTCGTTAAGGAGAAACGCCACCTACTATGGCCCTATTTAATTCTCAAAAAGCATAAACTCACGGCTAAATTCACACCACCGCTACGCGACGAAGAGAATGCGCTTTCGCGCAAAGATCTGAGATACGCCAAAGAGGTCTAGAGATGACGCCTGCTGAAACCATGACCGTGAATGAGGCGGCGAAGGATATTCGTCCCGCTCTGAAAGACTTGCCGCAGCGCTGGTGGCTGATGCTTCTGCTCATCACCGCGATGCTCTTCTGCTACGCGCATCGCGGCGCGATGGGCGTGGCCGCGCCGTATATGAGCGAAGACCTGGGATTCAATCCAGCGAAGACCGGTGTGCTGCTCTCAGCTTTCTTCTGGGTCTATGCGTTTATGCAGATGCCGACGGGCTGGCTTGCGGATCGTTTTGGCGTTCGTCGCACTTACGGGCTCGGTTTTGCTTTCTGGTCGCTCACAACAATTCTGACGGGACTGACGAAGAACCTGGCGACACTGATTCTTCTGCGCGTTTCGGTGGGACTAGGTCAATCAATCGCGTTTCCAGCCAGCGCGCGCGCCACCTCCAACTGGTTTCAAGAACGCGAGCGCGGCATGGTGATTGGACTCTATCTGGCCGGCGTCAGGTACGGTACGGTCGTGATCGCGTTGTTCGGTGGATGGTTCCTGACCCGATATGATTGGCGGCTGTTTTTCGTGGTGATCGGTGTCGCGCCGCTAGTTTGGCTGGCGCCCTGGATGTTTTTTTTGCGAAAGTGGGAAGTGAAATCAAAGTATGAGTCTCCGGCGGCCACACAAAAACAAGGCGCATCATTCAAAGAGAGCCTGCTGCTGCTCAAAACCCGCGGCGCCCTTGGCATCTTCCTGGGCTTCTTCGCTTACAATTACGTCTGGAACGTTTTCCAGGCGTGGTTGCCGAGCTACCTGGTGACGGAGCGCAATGTCAGCAAGGAAGAGATGGGTGTCTTCAGCGCCATGCCCTACCTGGCTATGTCCGTAATCATCCTGATTTCGGGAGCGCTGAGCGATTGGCTGGTGCGACGCGGATATGATGAAAAGAGGGTTCGCAAAATCTTCATCGCAACCGGATTGCTGGTCGGCTGCCTGATCGTGCCCGCAGGGATGGTCAAAGACAATATGACCGCCATCTGGCTGCTGACGATCAGTCTGAGCGGCCTTGGCATCACGTCGCCGAACACCTGGGCGCTGACGCAGGCCGTCAGCTCAAAGGAGATCGTCGCCACAGTCTCCGGCATTCAGAATACCGGCGGAAACATCGGCGCGATCCTGGCCCCGCTGTTGACCGGATTCATCGCCCACATAACCGGGTCGTTCGCGCTCGCGCTGGGATTGTGCGGAGTAATACTGGTCGGCGGGGTGATCGCATACCTGCTGCTGGTCGAGGATAAGGTCGAGATTGCTGACGAACCTGCCGCGGACAGGGATAGAAGAGAGGTCCGAAAAGAAATTGTAACAGAGGGACAGAGAGACAGAGAGACGGAGCGATAATTGGCCGCTCCGTCCCTTTATCACTCCGTTCTTCTTTCGCTCCGTCTCTTTATCCCTTGTCGTTACCCAAACTTTTGCGCGAAACGGCTCTTCACATTTTCAGCCTGCGGAGCAGGCGACGGAGTAAAGCCTGGGGTGGAGGGCGATAGCGCGCAACCCCAGGTATGGCGGGCGATTTATCAACAAGCCCGCGAAGCGGGCGACAGTGATTGATGCGATCTCAATGATGATGAATGCGCGAAGGACAAAAAACTGCCGCCCGCATTCGCGGGCTTGATGGGATTGGTTGCGCAATACCCCTGGGGTTGCGCGCTGTCGCGCTCCACCCCAGGCTTTATTCTATCGCCCGCATTCGCGGGCTAGGATTCGACACACG
>DATCXQ010000048.1:0-2485 GCA_036565725.1 Blastocatellia bacterium | reverse complement strand
GCGCCCACTGCCCACTGCCCACTGCCCAGCGCCCGCTATCCACTACCCACCGCCCGCCAACTCAACTTATAATGCGGGCCTGATTACATTTGGAGGTGAGTTACATTGTTAGCAATCAGATTGACGAGACAGGGAGCGAAGAAGAAGCCGTTTTACCGTGTCGTCGTGGCCGAGAAGCGGGCGAAGCGTGACGGGCGATTCGTCGAAATCGTCGGCCATTACAACCCGTGCCGTGAGCCGGTGGAGTTGAAGCTCGACCACGATCGCATCAATTACTGGCTCAAATGCGGCGCGCAGCCGACCGACACGGTGCGGAACCTGATTCGCAAGAGTGAACAGCAGAAGGTTGTGGAGACGGCGCAATGAAAGAGCTTGTCGAGTTGATAGCCCAGACGTTGGTCGATAACCCCGAGCGGGTGAACGTCAAAGAGATCGAGGGGCATCAGGCTACGGTGCTCGAATTGCGCGTCGCCGAAGGCGACCTAGGAAAAGTCATCGGCAAGCAGGGGCGCACCGCGCGCGCGATTCGCACGGTCCTAAACGCCTCGGGAACGAAGCTCAAAAAGCGCTTCGTACTTGAAATCCTCGAATGAATGAACGCGGGAAACAGGATCGCGCGGCTGCGGGCCATGACGTCACAGAAGACGTCAGAGAGGATGATTTGATCAGCGTCGCGCGGATCGCCCGCCCACAAGGACTTCGCGGCGAGGTCATCGCCGATCTGCTGACTGATTTCCCGGAGCGCTTCGCCAGACTCGGCAGAGTTTATGTCAAACGCGCCGACGGACGACTTCTCCTTCTCGACCTCGAAAACTCGCGCCTGCATAAAGGCCGCGTCGCGCTGAAATTCACCGGCTTTGACTCAATCTCCGGCGCCGAAGAGCTGCGAGGCGCGCGTGTCCTGGTTTCGCGCGATCAACTGGTCGAACTGCCCGAAGACACATACTATGATTTCGACCTGATCGGCTGCGAGGCAGTCGCTACTGGAGGCCAACATCTGGGTCACGTCGAAGCGGTGCGGAATTACGGCGCCGCGCCGCTGCTCGTGGTCCGGGACGGCGCGCGCGAACTTCTGATCCCGCTCGTCCTAAGTATTTGCGTCGAGATTGACACCGGGCGTAAAAGGATCGTGGTCAATCCGCCTGAAGGCTTGCTGGACTTGTGAAAGTCAGATGTCAGATGTCAGATGCTAGATTACAGGCGCAGAGGTCGCACGGTTCAGTTACTGACATCTGACATCTGACATCTGACATCTGCTTATGCGTTTTGACCTGCTGACCATTTTTCCGGAGTTCTTCGCGGGTCCGTTCGATTTCGGGATCATCAAGCGGGCGCGACAGCAGGGAATCGTCGAGATCGTCATTCACGATCTGCGCTCTTTCACATTCGATAAACATCACGTGGTTGACGACCGCCCGTTCGGCGGCGGCGACGGGATGGTGCTGAAGCCCGAACCGATCTTTCGCGCCGTCGAGTCCATACTGGCCGAGGGGCCGTCCGGAGATCTGGCGCGCGAGAAACACGCCGGCGTGATACTGCTATCGCCCCAAGGTCGCATCTTCAATCAGGCCGAAGCCCGCCGCTTCGCTGATGAATTTTCGCGACTGATTTTGATCTGCGGGCGGTACGAGGGCGTTGACGAGCGGGTGGCCGAACATCTGGTCACAGACGAAATTTCAATCGGCGATTACGTGTTGACCGGGGGCGAGATTCCCGCGATGGTCGTGGTGGACGCCGTGACGAGGTTGCTGCCGAACGCTTTGGGCAGCGATACTTCGGCCTTGAGCGATTCCTTTTCAGAAGGCCTGCTGGATTATCCGCATTATACGCGCCCGGCGGAGTTTCGCGGCTGGCGCGCGCCCGAGGTCTTGGTGGGCGGCCATCACGGCGAAGTGGCGAAGTGGCGGAGGCGCGCGGCGCTGCTCAAGACATTGAAGATGCGACCTGAGCTGATCGAGATGGCCGCGTTGACCGATGACGAAAGGCGCTGGCTGGACGACGTTATGCGTGTTGAGAATATTAAATCATAGAGGTGAAACGACAATGAACAAACTAGATCATATTGAAAAAGCGCAATTGAAGAGCAACATCCCTGATTTCATCCCCGGCGACACCGTTCGCGTTCACGTCAGGATCAAGGAGAGCGAGACCAAGGAGCGATTGCAGGCTTTCGAAGGAATTGTGATCGCGCGCCGCGGCAAAGGCGTCGGCGAGACTATCACCGTGCGCAAGACCTCGTTCGGCGTGGGCGTCGAGCGCATCTTCCCGCTCCACGCGACGATCATCGATCACATCGACGTCATCAAACATGGGCGTGTCCGTCGCGCGAAACTCTATTTCCTGCGCGCCCTGCGCGGCAAAGCGGCCCGTATCCGCGAGCGCGACACTCGGCAGCAGGCGTCCGGCGGCAACAAATAGCCTGAAACAATGAAAATCCCTTTGAGCGTCATGAATGGGACTTATAAGTCTTATAAGTCCCATTCAT
>DATCXQ010000019.1:0-6198 GCA_036565725.1 Blastocatellia bacterium | reverse complement strand
AGAGTCGCGGGTCGAGAGTCGCGGGCCTCGTCATCCATTCGATCCTCGATTTCCGCCCATCGGTACAGGTCGCCGCACGTCACGTCATCAACCAGGTTGCGTCCCACCATTTCTGGCGCGTTCCTGGCCTTCTCTATCACGCTCCCCTCGTCCGAATCGACCGAAGAAACGCAGGCGCGCATCGCGCCTTTCTCGCGTATGTGACGAACCAGGGCGCGCGTGTCGATCTCCGAAATTCCCACGATGCCGTAGCGCTTCAGATATTCATCAAGCGACTCTGAGGCGCGCCAATTTGAGACGACCTCCGACAGCTCGCGTACGACGAAGCCTTCGACGAACGGGCGGCGCGATTCGACGTCCTCCGCGTTCACGCCGTAATTGCCGATCTCTGGGTAGGTCATCGTCACGATCTGCCCGGCGTAAGACGGGTCGGTCAAAATCTCCTGGTAGCCGGTCATCGCTGTGTTGAAGACTATCTCGCCTGTCCTTTCGCCGTGAGCGCCCCACGCAAGCCCGCGAAAAGTCCGTCCGTCCTCTAGCGCCAATATAGCTTCTATAGTCATCGCGTCTCCAGATTACGGGTTGCGGATTGCGGATTGCGGAGGGTTTCAATCACCGCTTGGCGCCCTGCGATTCCAGACGGCGAATTCGGAATCAATAATCCGCAATCCGCAATCCGCAATCTTTACCGCCTCTCTCTCAAAAAATTCTCCGCCAGATTCATCCATCGCCGGTCGAAGCGGTATTTGTAAGCCGGGGCGGTTCGCACCGACTCCACACAGTTTTGCATCTCATGCGCCGCTTCGCTTTCGCGCCCCAGTTTATAAAGCGTCATGCCACGCCAGTAACGCGCCTCGGCGTCTGAGGGGCGTTTGCCCAAAAACTTGTCGAACATTTCTAGCGCGTCCTGAAACTGCCCGGCGTCGTAATAGACCAGGCCGGTCTCGCGCCAGACTTCATTCTGGCCGTGCGCCGAGTCCAGTTGCACGACATGTTCGAAATGCCGGATCGCTTCGTTCAAACGTCCTTGCTGGCGCGCGATTCGCCCGAGTTGGTAATGGGCGTCGACTTCCTGTGGGTCGATCTCCGCCGCCCGTTGAAACGACGCAACGGCCGCGTCCTGTTCGCCGCGCTTCTGGTAGATCAATCCCAACTGGTAATGGGCCGAGGCGTCAGCCGGATTGAGCGTCGCCGCCTCCAGGTTCTGTTTGAACGCCTGCCGCGAGCGCGTCGCGCCGATGAATTCGTCGATCCTGTCCCGCAATAAGAACAGCAGCAACAGCAGCAGGAAAGGCGACGCGCAAATGAAGTTCGCCGCAGTCGCCAAAAGAAAAACGGCTGGCAGCGAGAGGAATGAGATCAAGGTCGTCACCACGGCGGCGGCCCATCCGACGCGAAATGAGATTCCGATGGTGATCGTCATCAGCGCCGCGAAGATCGGCAGCGGCATCACAAGCAACAGGACTATGTAGCCGGAGACTACGTCGCCCTCCAAGATCCCGCTTTGCCATCCGATCAAAATCGCGGCGGGGAGCGTGACCACCAGAGAGCCTGCCAGTGAGAGAAGCGAGCAGGAGACCACTCCCGCGTACTCTTCGCGGATCACCAGGGAAAAACCGGCGCGCCGCTCGAAGAGGTTGGCGATCAGGATCGTAAAGGGCACGTAGACAACCGCGACGAAAAGCACCATCATTACCGCCCTCGTCGCCGCGCCCGACAGCATCCCTGAAAGCGTCCGGAATCCCGATCCAAATTCGCCGCCGGTCAGATCGTCGCTCAAACGGCCTCCCTGCGCGTAAACGGTCAATGGCGGCGCGACGACCCAATAAAGAAAGGTAATCAGCCAGGCGGCGGAGACGGCGAACGCTACCGGCGCGCGATCGCGCAGCCGCTGGACGGCGGTCATCGGCCGCCACAGCAGCCCAAACAGAAGACTAAGATTGACGAGCATAGGTTATTCGATCGCGCCGACTCGCTCGATCGGCGTGAACGGGTAATAGCGGAAGATGGCCTTGCCGTAGATGTATTTTTCGGGAACCAGCCCCCAGTAACGGCTGTCGCTGCTGTTGCGCCGGTTGTCTCCCATCACGAAATAATGGTGTTCCTTGACGTGAACCGACCCGGGCATCGAATCTGACGAAATGTATTCCGAGTCCAGATACGGCTCGTCGATCTGCATGCCGTTGATGTAGAGCTTGCCGTTCTCGACGTTGATCTCTTCGCCGGGCAACCCGACCACGCGCTTGATGTAAGACTTCGACGGGTCGTCCGGGTAGAGAAGCACGACAATATCACCCCGTTTGATAGGCTCTTTGTCGCCGATCCATTCGCGTAGCGGGTAGATGAACTTGTTGACGAAGATGCGGTCCTGATCGTGGAGCTTGGGCATCATGCTCTGCCCTTCGACCCGCACCGGTTGTACGACGAAACCTACGATCAGTATGGCGATCACGCCGGCGAAGATCACGTCGCGCAGCAACGAACGCAACTCGCCCCACAGATCACCCGAATCGGAGCCGACGCCCCGCGTGGATGAAATGTCTTCGATTATTTTGATGTCGTTGTCGTCATCGGGCGCGATGCCCACAAACTTATCTCTTTTCATAAACCACTACCTGACAACACCTTATTCCGGACTGATCGGAAAGATATTACGGCGCCTCAGGCTTGTCAACGAAGGCGTATTCGGGCGGCGCGGCCCCACTCCCATTCCCACCCTAAGGCCTACGGCGCGATCGGCGTCAATGCGTGATCGTCCCTTGCAGCGAAGTGTCAATCTCAGTTTTCAACCCCTGACCGAACAAAAACGATTCCATATTGTCGATCAGAAACTGTTGGTGCTCCGGGTTGATCGTACTCAAGCCGTAATGGTTTATTAGCTGGTTCTGGGTCATCAGCCAGCCTTTCCAGCAACTCTGGCAAATCTGCTCGTGAACCCTCTTGCCCAGCGCGTTGCCGAACGGCGGCTTCTCAAGGCGAGGCGATTTCTGCCCGCAGCGGGCGCATTTGATGACTTCAGCCATTTCTTCCTCCTGCGATTCGGATTTTGATTGAGTCCTCATTATCCGGTAAAGGCGACGAGGCGACAAGGCGACGGGGCGACGGGACGATAACATCAGCGTCATCAGGTCCCCTTGTCGCCTCGTCGCCCCGTCGCCCCGTATCCCCGTCATCCCTTTACACCGTCGTCTCAGGCGTAGGCGGCGTTGAGTTTCTCCAATTCGTCCACGTGCAATTGCTCTGCGCTGATGATCTCTTCCAGCCAGAAGACCAACGGCGGATTGCCCTGGGCCGACTCCCAGGCTTTGACGTAAGCGTCGAGCGCCTCGCGTTCCAGATCCAGGTCGTATCGGAGCATCTCAGCGAGGTTTTTTCCCTCGCGGACTATGGCCGGTTCGATGGTCGGCGCCCCGCCGAGCGCGACGATCTTGTTACCCAGGTTTTGCGCGTGCGTATGCGACTCGCTGCTAGACGCGGCGAAGAACGGGGCGAATTGCTGGCGCTCCTGCCCAGTCACAAGGCATTGTTGTTGAAGGTACTGGATCGTGGCGGCGTATTCCAGCGACAGCGCGTGATTCAAACGGTTGATCAAGCCATCGCCGTCGCCGTTATGTGATCGTTTGCCGTTTTTCTTCTTCTCATCTTTTTTATTTTTCCTCATATAGACCTCCTCGGAAAATTACTAGGATCATCTGAATGAGACGCATAGGAATTATGGGGCTCATAGGGCAGTCTCATAAGTACTATGAGCCCCATAATTCCTATGCGTCTCATATATTGATGATCATTTTGTCCCATGTCTCAAAACCAAAATACGAATCGAACCGGGGTCAGTCAATCAATTAAGCGCGACGGGCATGAAATTTGAATGAAATTCGATTTCAGTCCCCCAAAGCGCGCGCCCAGAGGGGGGGCGCGCTTTGGGGATGTGACAAAGGTTCGATCAATTGATAGCATTGCGTTTACCTCGTTCAGCTCTTGCGTTAAAACTTGTATGAATTCGCCAACAATCACACTAGACAAAATTCGCAACATCGCCATTATCGCGCACGTTGACCACGGCAAGACCACGCTCGTAGACGCGATGCTCAAACAATCTGGGCTGTTCCGGGCCAACGAACGCGTAGTCGAGCGCGTCATGGACTCGATGGACCTGGAGCGCGAGCGCGGCATCACGATCATGGCTAAAAACACCTCTGTGCGCTACGGCGATTACAAGATCAACATCCTCGACACGCCTGGCCACTCCGATTTCGGGGGCGAGGTCGAGCGCGTGTTGACGATGGTCGACGGCGCGCTGCTGCTTGTAGACGCTTCGGAAGGGCCGCTGCCGCAGACGCGCTACGTCCTGTCGAAAGCCCTCGAACAGAAGCTCAAGCCCATCGTCGTCATCAACAAGATCGACCGCCAGGACGCGCGCGCGACGGAAGTGGTCAACGAGGTTTACGACCTCTTCATCGACCTCGACGCCGACGACGAACAGATCGAATTCCCGATTCTTTACGCCGTCTCGCGCGACGGCGTCGCCAAACACGAACTCGATCACGAAGGCCGCGACCTCCAGCCGCTGTTCGAAGAGATCGTCCGAACCATCCCACCGCCGCGCGGCGTCGAAGACGCGCCGCTGCAAATGCTGGTGGCCAATCTCGATTACAACGATTACGTGGGCCGGCTGGCCATCGGCCGCATCTTCAACGGCTCGGTCGCGGTCAGCGACCAGATCGCGGTGGTCGGCGTCGACGGCCAATTGCGGAAGACCAAAGTCACTCAGCTTTATTCGTTCGAAGGTTTGAAGCAGACGCCGATCGAGACGGCTTCGGCGGGCGAGATCGTCGCGCTCGCGGGCATCGAAGGCATCAACATCGGCGACACCATGACGTCGGCGGCGGAGCCGCGGCCACTGCCCCGCATCAGAGTCGACGAACCGACCATCTCGATGATCTTCAGTGTCAACACCTCGCCGTTCGCGGGCAGGGAAGGAAAGTTCGTCACATCGCGCCAGATCCGCGCGCGGCTCGACAAGGAGACGCTCGGCAACGTCGCGATCCGCGTCGAAGAGACAGATTCGCCGGACAGCCTCAAGGTCTCGGGCCGCGGCGAATTGCAACTCGCGATCCTGATCGAGCAGATGCGGCGCGAAGGCTTCGAGTTGAACGTCGGCCGCCCGCAGGTCGTCACGCGCAAAATCGACGGCGAAACGCATGAGCCGATTGAGATGGCGGTGATCGACGCGCCTGAGCAGTTCATCGGGGTGATCACAGAGGCGATGGGCCGCCGCAAAGGGACGATGACCAAGATGATCAATCATGGCCACGGGCGCGTGCGGATGGAGTTTGAAATCCCCTCGCGCGGATTGATCGGATTCCGTAACGAATTCCTGACCGAGACGAAAGGCACGGGGCTGCTCAACACGCTATTCATGCGCTGGGGCAGATGGCAGGGCGAGATGGAAGGGCGCGGATCGGGCAGCCTGGTCGCGGATCGTCCGGGCGAAGCGACTTCTTACGCCATCTACAACCTGCAGGAGCGCGGCGACATCTTCGTCAAACCTCAGACGCCTGTTTACGCAGGGATGATCGTCGGCGAGAACTCGCGCGACGTCGACCTGGACGTGAACATAATCCGCGAAAAGAAGCTGACCAACATGCGCGCATCGACGGCCGACGAAGCCCTGCGCCTGGTCCCCGTGCGCGAACTGACGCTTGAACAGGCCATCGAATACATCACCGACGACGAACTGGTCGAAGTAACGCCACAATCAATCAGGATGCGCAAGAAGACGCTGGCCGCGAATATGAGGCCGAAGGCGAAGAAGGCAGTCGAGTGATTCCTCGCCAGATTCATCTTTCTTTGCGCAGGATACCCCACCCATAAACGCTTCGTTTTGGATGGAGAGGAATGCGCCGCCTCTTTCGCATATAAAACACTTGTCTCATGTAAAATACTTGTGGCATATTGAATAGATGGATGTTCACCTGTCGATTAAAGGCCAAATTGGTCATGGCCGCTAGCGCCGCGCAGGAACTCAAATCCACGATGGAAGAGTTCAATCGCGCCTGCAACACTCTTTCCGAACTCGCCTTTCAGCGAGATTTGCATCGCAAATACGACATCCATCACGCGGGATATCGCCTGGTCCGTCAAGAAACCGATCTTCCCGCACAGCACGTGATCAACGCGATTGCCAAGGTCAGCGCC
>DATCXQ010000001.1:0-5239 GCA_036565725.1 Blastocatellia bacterium | reverse complement strand
GCGCAGAGCCGGGCGATCTTGTCCAGCCGCTCGGTCTCCACCGGCGCCGACGACGCGACCCCGAGCGACACGCCATGCAACACTACTGATGTCTGCGCCGCAAGTGTTCGCAGCGAGCGACGCTCCCGCCGAGGAGCGTCGAAGAAGTCGTCAGCCATCACTTCGACGACGTCGATCCGGTCGAGATGAGAGAGGATTCCCACGGCCAGTTCTCGTCTCCAGCCCAATCCGAAGCGATCACTTCCGGCGGCGGTCGAAGCTGGAATCATGATCATCATCCACACCCTCCGCAGCCACCGCAGCCACCGCAGCCGCCTCCACCGCAGCCGCCTCCACCGCAGCCGCCCCCTCCACAACTGCCGCCGCCGCCGCCGGACGAGCTGGCGGCCTGTGGGAAGATCGTCCGGGCAAACGCATACTCCGTCGGGGGGAGCGCCGTGACGCTGAAGACGGCTACGAGCATCAACATCTCCGCAGTGGCGCTGCCGCGATGGATGTCGGAGGCTCGATCTTTCAGGCCGCCGTAGATGGCCTGAATATCATCGATGGCCTGACGGCCGCGGGCGGTCAACCGCGAGAAAGAGGCGCCAGCCAGGACGATGACCGCGGCGATCGTCAAGATGAACAGGAAGACGACCGGCCGATCGCGCGAGAGGCCGATCGCGATCTTGATCACGCCCACGCCGGCGAGCGCCATCGAGGCCAGCAGGAATCTTCGCCTCCGCTGGCTCTTCGTTGATTCATCCGGCAGCAGTCCTTCCGCTTCCAACTTCTCTCGATAGGGCCTGCACTCTTCCTTCAGCGATACGTCATTGAGGATTGAGGCGACCGTAGTCCTGGTACCGACCGCCCTCAGCACTGCGGCTTCGATGGCATTGTGAGTGTCCTTTTGGGTCGCGTGGGCGGCCCTCCCGATCCAGGTATTGTCGGCGATCAACAGCCCGCGATCGATCAGTGCGAGCACCCCCAGCCGTAGCGCTTCGGTTTCGCCACCTCGCAAGCAGGCGATCAGATAAGGATCGGAAAGATCCATCTTGGGAGTTGGGCCTGATTCGGCCTGCCGGCGAAAATACCAGGCGGCAACGAGCACGCCGGTGCTGAAGAAAATATAGATGACCAGGAAGTCAGGTCCGCTAAGATTAAACGGATTCATAGTTCCTCCACATGCTTCTGAAGCAGTCAATAGTTAGTGTGTGTTAGAAAACTGAACAATATTGCGATCCGAATCGACTGCGGTTATCCTATTTATTCCAGCCTAACTAAGGTCATTACCGGCGCTTTTAATCGAGCGTCTCTGTCATGCAGCCTCTTTTTCTAGCGGTCTGAAATGACGGGCCTCACAGTAGTAAAATTACGGATTTAAGTCTTTTAGCCTGGCTTGCAAAAACCTTAAAAAAACCTTGCAGCCCTAACATGAGCACCGGAGACGGAAAGATTTACGAGTTCGGCCATTACTGCCTAAACCTCATGGAAAAGGTCTTAGAGCGTGACGGGGTGGAAGTGTCCCTGACGCCGAAGGCTTTCGAGGCCCTGGTGTTGCTCGTCGAAAACAGCGGGCATTTGGTTGGGAAAGATGAACTGCTGGCGAGGATCTGGCCGGACACGATCGTTGAAGAGGGGAATCTCAGCGTGATCATTTGCCGGTTGCGCAAGGCGCTCGGCGCCGACGACCACGACCAGAGCTATATTCAGACCGTTCCGAAACGCGGCTACCGCTTCGTGACCGAGATAAAAGTCCCCGGGAGCAGGCCGGAACCAGCGGCTTTACCCGGATCTTCAGCCTCGACAATAATCCCAGCCGGCAAAACCGATCCGCTCCTGCAAGAGCCTTCCGGCATCGACTCCGCGCTTCCTACCGGCTCGGTGATGGAATCGAGCGACAGGCGAGCGGGATGGCTGAGCCGGCGGCCCCGTTGGTTGTTGCTCCTTACCGGGATGCTGATCGCGGTGATCGCCGCGACACTATTCTGGCTGCGGATGCCCGACCAGGGGACGGTCCGTTCATTGGTCATCATGCCGTTCAACACTTTGAGCGCCGACTCGGACGACGAGTATCTAGGGTTGGCGATGACCGATGCCCTGATCACCAGGCTGAACAACACCCGGCGACTGGTGATTCGGCAGACGAGCGCCATCACCAAGTACGCCAACACAAAAGCCGACCCGCTGGCAGTCGGACGCGAGCAGGGTGTGGACGCCGTGCTCGACGGCGTCATCCAGCGATCCGGCGACCGCGTGCGAGTAACAGTCAACCTGGTGCGGACCAACGACGGGGCGCCACTCTGGGCCGACGCGTTCGATGAACGATTCACTCACCTCTTTGCAGTCGAAGATGCGATCGCCGAGAAGGTCACGTCGGCGATCGTGCGCACACTTTCGGAGAGCGAGAGAGCGCAACTCACCAAACGCCCCACCGAAAACGACGAGGCCTACCACGCTTATCTGAGAGGCCGCTACCACTGGAACCAGCGCAACGAAAGCGGCCTGCGCAAAGGAATCGAATACTTCCAGCAGGCCATCGCTAAAGATCCGGATTACGCCCTGGCCTATGTCGGCCTGGCCGATTCCTACGCGCTGCTCGATTTCTACACGGTACTGGCCCCCCAGGATTCCGCTCCGAAGGCCGAGGCCGCCGCGACGCAGGCGCTGAAGCTTGATGGCGCCCTGGCTGAGGCCCACACCTCACTGGCCGCAATCAAGACCTTCTATCAATGGGACTGGGTGGGAGCTGAGCGGGAATTTAAACGCGCCATCGAACTCAATCCCAACTACTCTACGGCTTATGGTTGGGCCGCTCTCAATCTCATCGCGCAGGGACGTTCGGCGGAAGCCGAACGAGCGATCAAACGCGCGTTGGAACTCGATCCTCTCTCGCCGATCATCAATACCAATGTCGGCTGGATCGATTACCTGTCGGGCCGCACCGACCAGGCCATCGAACAGTATCGTAAAACGCTGCTCTTCGATCCCAACTTTGCCCGCGCCCACCTGCGTTTCGGTTTCGCCTACGCTCACAAAGGGATGTATGAAGAATCGCTGGCTGAATTTCGGCGCGCATTCGATCTCAGCGGCGATTCACAGGCGCTGGCCTGCACCGGCTATGTCCATGCGGCGGCAGGGCGGCGCGCCGAAGCGCGGCGCGTCCTGGCCGAATTGAATGAACGAGCCCGGCGTCAGTACACCTCGCCTTACGGCATCGCCCTGATCCATACCGGGCTCGGTGACAAGGATCGCGCCTTCGAATGGCTGGAAAAGGCTTTCCAGGACCGCTCGAGCTGGCTGATCTATCTGAAGGTAGAGCCGCTGTTCGCGTCTTTACAGTCAGACCCGAGAGCGGCCGACCTACTGCGCCGCCTCAATTTCTCCCCTGACACTGGCAAGTCGCAGTAATCCGGTTCTGGCGCAATTTTTCGAGAGAAGGCGGGTATTGCTGCAAATGTAAGGCTGAAAGGTTGAATAAAGTGGAGAGACTCTCTGTAGCCCGGCCTATCGCTTCCATAAGAATGCCAGTCGCCAGAATCGATCTGCCGGCGAGGCGCGGAAATGCGCCGGAAGATAAGGGGTGGGGACTATATGTCGCCTCATCTTCCATCACATACTCTCACTTGCGCCGGACACCAAGTCACGCAAAGCTTCGGCGGGCAGCAGCATTAGTGGCTCAGGAAGCCCCTACGAAGGGCAATTGCCGATCGGCCCAAACCACTTGAAAACCGCCGTTGTCGTCAACAATGACGAGCGCGCTCTTGCCTCCAATCGTGCCGCGTGCGATTCCCTCAGGCTTCATCTTCTTGGCGAATCCGACGTCAAACCGTCGCATCGCGCCGTCCGCATTGCCGCTCCACTCATAGAGCGCGAACGGCGCCTTTGAGTCGCTGATCGACTTGCCTGTAATGACCAGAAACGCGTCTCGGTCTTTCTCGTTATAGAGGCCGCGAATCCCTTGCTCATCGAGAGTAGCTTCCACGGAGAGCTGAATCGGCGGCTGGGCTTCCAGATTGCCGGTTGTCCACGCCCCGGCCAGGTCTTTAACCCTGACGGGCAGGATCAGCGGCTTACCGCCCGACACGGGCGTGCGCACGCCAAAGAGGAAGGCATGGCGGCGCTTGTCCCAAGTGAAGCCTTCAATGTTGAGCCCCCCGTCGTCAGGTTTGGTTTGCGCTGACGCGGCTAGTTGCGGGAAGGCGCTGATGAGCCATTCACGGAAGCCCGGCATATTTTCGGCGCTCAGCGTGTCATCCGGATTGACGGTCACGCGCAAGACCCCGCTCGGAGGGACATCCAGTACGTCTTTCTTGGCCTTCTTGACATACAGTGATGAAGTGACAAACACATAGCGGCGCCCGTTCTCTTCGACGAACGTCATCCCCTCGAGGTCATCAACCGCGCCGGGCGCGAGTCCTTGCAATGGACGCCGAATCAACGGCCCTTTTTTCTGCCCGTCGGGCGTAAGATTGAGCTCGAACAGCGCGTCATTCGTATTGTTATCGCAGATGAGAAAGCGTGAGTCAGCGAGCGGGACGATGTCTGAGGCGTTGAACTCGTCTTTCCCGTTCGTCTCGCCAAAAGGGATGGAGTCGACAGTTAGCGCCGCAGGCCCTGTAGAACTCAGGCCACCAGTGTTTGACTTCGAACAGCCGACGGCCAATCCGACGCAGAGCGCAATGAGCAGCGCTTTGAAGATAAAAGCCCCAGGCGCCCGTCTGGAGACCGACCGGCTAAACAGCTTCGAACGTGATTCCATTTTTGATTCTCTTCCTTCAAATGTAGTTCAGTAGAACTGTCTTGCCTGCCGGCCTCTTTTTCACGCCGCCTAAAAAAGAAACTGAGGAGCAGGCGTTGCGCTTAATCATCGAGCTTTAAATACTCGCCCGAGTCACAAACATTGACATCCTCTCCATCTAAACGCTTGCGCGTTATAGATGGAGATTCCAGGTCTGCCGCCTGGTAGGTTCTAGGTCCTTCGCAAGCGACTCCTCGCCTGCTCCCCTAAGGGGCTGCCCGCCCCTTCTGTTCTATTCCTTTGGCGCCGTTTCGATCCCGATGTATGACCAGACTGCATTGCGAGCAATGATAGATTCGCGTCGCCAGCGTGATCAGGTTTCGATGGCCGCATCTTGAGCAATCCTGTGACGTGTACGATGGATTCACCTTGATCACTGTTCTCCCAGCTTCTTCCGCTTTGAAGATCACGATCATTATGAACTGTCCCCATCCAGCGTCACTGATGCTCTTGGCAAGG
>DATCXQ010000904.1:0-4170 GCA_036565725.1 Blastocatellia bacterium | reverse complement strand
AACTCGTCCAGCCTGCCGAGCAGATCGGCATCGGCCAGCGCGTAGGCGGAGTTGGCGTCCACCGACATCAACTTCTCGGGAAACTCCTTGCGGATTGCCTTGATCATCTCGTAATCGCGGCCCGGTTTGATCTTGATCTTGATGCGCTGGTAGCCGGCTGCGACCTCCTTCTCGACCTTCTCGAGCATCGCGGCGTCACTGTCTTCCAGGCCGATCGAGACGCCACAATTGATCTCCTCCTGTGTTCCGCCGAGCAGCCGCCACAGCGGTTTTCCTTGCCGCCGCGCTTCCAAGTCCCATACCGCGCACTCGACCGCGCCCCGCGCCATTTTGTTTCCGCGAATCCTCCCGGTCAATTGCGGGACGCCTTCGGGCGATTCTATCTCGCGGCCCAGAACCATCGGCGCGACGTAATCGCGAATGATCATCCAGCAGCTATCCGTAGATTCGTGGTTATAAAAAGGATGCTCTCCGACGGTGCATTCGCCCCACCCGGCCAGCCCCTCGCTGAAAACCTTGATGAGGATGATGCGGCGTCCGGTCGTGCGCCCGAAGCTGGTCTCAAACGGCGCGACCAATGGTAATTGGATTTCGCGGAGTTCTATGCGTTCGATTTTCATCTCTTGTAATTATCTTCCTTCTCTTGTTGGCGGTCTCTGAAAAACAGGAAGCGGCTGTTAGTTTTCGGGTCGGCCTCAAAACCGGCGCAATACAACCCCTCATTCAGACATTTCTGAAATCCTTCGCGGACTCGCGATTGCCAATGACGGGCCTCATCCATGTCGCGCTTCTTTATCGCCCCGATGTCTCGCGGGACTTCGACGACCGCTTCCGGTTTATCGGCGCGGCGGACGCCTTCGAGCGCGTCCGCGACGCGGGGCGAGCGCACCCACCACTCTAGGAACAACCGGTCGGTGTCCATGCCGCGATGAAAAATGCTGCTGCTGTTGGCCCCATAAAAATTGGCGCAATACCGCCGCACGACGCCGCCGAGTTTGACGATGTTGAGATAGGCGTTGCGCGATTGCAGCGGGTCGAACGTCCATGTGATGAGCGGGACGCCCGTTTTGAACGCGTGGTCGCGCTGCGCCAGCTTCAACCTTACGCCGATGCCGGCGTCTCGAAGTCGCTGCTCTACCGCGAGCATTTGCGAATAGTAATAAGGCCGTAGCTTTTCGTCGAAGGCCGCGAGCGCGTGCGCCATGCCCAACAGCCTGTTCGACGCGTCGAATGCGCCCAGAGTGAACCCGCCGCCGTAACGCGCGAAGACGTACGAGCGCAATGGCAGTAGGTCGAGATCAGAATATTCCCAGACGCCGCGCTGCATTTGAAGGCATGCTTCGAATTCTTCTAGGGTCTCGCATTGACGAATTGCGTATTCGGGAATGATCACGTCAGATTTCATATATTATTGGATACTACTTGCGAGCCCATCAGCCGTCAAACCATACAGGTTTGCCACAGAGACACCGCAGACACAGAGACACGGAGACAGGGAGATAAAGAGGCGGAGCGATTGAATCTCATTATTGCCGCAGTCCCTGCGGACTCTCATTCTCTCCTTCTCCCGTCTCTGTGGCTCTGTGTCTCTGTGGCTATTACAATTTTAAGGCTTCGGAATTCTGATCGTTCTGCTGACCATCAGGCAGCCCGAGATGAAGAAGAGGGCGACCGGCCAGTGAAAGCCGAGGCCGAAAAGGTTGGCGGGATAGAGATTGCCTCGATGGAAGAGGAACATGAGCAATCCGAGGGGAACGACGCTGGTCGGGATCGGCGTCCCTTCGAAATATTCGACTCTGCCCGTGGTCGCCGAGAGCGAATCGGCGGTTACGTTGTAGCGCGCCAGACGGCTCAATCCGCAGACCGCAAAATAAATCAGGATGGCCTGATCCAGCCCGGTGTTGAGGCCGACAGCGAACGCGATCGCGGCGGGCGCGACACCGAACGAGATCATGTCGGCGAGTGAGTCGAGTTCTCTGCCGAGGGCCGAGGACATGTGACGCCATCGCGCGATCCGCCCGTCCAATACGTCGAAGACCAGCGCGAGTGGTATCAACAGCGCCGCCAAGTAAGCATGCCGCCTATCGCCGGCGCCGAGAAACTTCATCGCCTCGAAGATCGCCGTGACGCCGCAGAAGCCGTTGGCGAGGGTGAAGAGATCGGCGAGATGAAAACCGCGGATCATCGAGAAATGTCTGGCGGGCGCCCTCACTCGCATAATCCAATAAACCAGCTAATCATTTGTCATTGTTCATTGTTCATTTGTCATCGGAGAATTTCTCCGGCAATGACAAATGACAAATGACAGATGAACAATGAGGTTATTGCGCAAAATCCTCGAAGTCCTCGATGCTCGGCAATTCCGAGAGATCTTTCAGACCGAACTGAATCAGAAATTCTTTTGACGTGCCGTACATCATCGGGCGGCCCACGGTCTCTTTTCTGCCCTTGGTGACGATCAGCCGTTTTTCGAGCAACGTCTTGACGGCCGATGAAGACGTGACGCTGCGAATTTCGAGAATTTCTGGGATCGTGATCGGTTGTTTGTAGGCGATCACCGCGAGCGTTTCGAGCGCCGGGAGCGAGAGCCGCGCCGAGGGGCGCGATTTCAGGTACTTGCGTATGAACTCGTGATACTGCGGGCGCGTGGATATTCGCCATCCACCCGCGATCTCGCGCGCCTCAAGCCCGCTCTCGCGCTTCTCGTAATCGGCGACCAGTTCGCTGAGCGCCCACATCACGTCTTCTTCGGGGACGTCGCCCAGAATCTTGCAAAGCTGTTTGAACGGCAGCGGCTCATCGGCGACAAAGAGCAGCGCCTCGATGACGGGCTTCAGTTCGTCGCGCGTCGCGCTGATCTCGTCGTCGCCCGCGTCTGAAGAATCTTCCGGGGTCCCGTTCAACGATTCCGCCGTCGGCTCGGACGGAGGCTCCGGCGAGATGGCCATGACCTCCTCCTCGTCGTCATCCTCGTCGCCTGGAGCGAGAAACTCGTCTTCGATCAATTCATCTTCCGCGAGGATTTCGGCGAGCGCCTGCTCGTCCAACTCCTCGTCCAACTGCTCATAGGGCCGCTCATCGGATTGGTCATCGGGCGCCTGACGCGCGGGCGAATCTTCAGCCGTCGGGGCGGCCTCTTCGTGTTCTTGGTTCTCTTCAATCATATCGCTGGAAGTGGGACGGACTTTAGTCTGTCCGTCCCACTCATACTACGGACAGAC
The DNA here is from genome assembly GCA_036565725.1 of Blastocatellia bacterium. Taxonomy (GTDB): domain Bacteria; phylum Acidobacteriota; class Blastocatellia; order RBC074; family RBC074; genus JAJVID01. The sequence continues at coordinate 949 of DATCXQ010000904.1, read as the reverse complement.
TAGATTCTGTTCCACTCTCTTCGGCGGACTCTTCCCCGATCCCCTGCGGCGCGTCGGCGCGCCGGCTGGCGAAGATGTCGCCGAACGGCTCACTTTGGGTCAGATAGATCTTCCACTCCTTAACCAGCTCGAGGAGGGCGAGGAAAGTGATGATCAGCTCGCGCTTCGAGCGCGACATTTCGAACAGCTCGCGCACGTTGATCCGCTCCATTTCTTCGAGCACCGCGTGAATCTGGGCGAGCTTTTCGGCGATCGTCATCTCGTCGCGCGCGATCTCCATCTCGATCTGGGCTTCGGCGCGTTTGAGGACTTCGCGGAAGACGCGGAGCAGGTCGAAGAGGGTGGTTGAGACCTCCGGGTTGTTGCCGTCAGTTTCGATCGGGCCGCGAGTGTAGCAGGCCGATTCAATCTCGCCGCGCGAATAGAGCATCTGGGACGCCGATTTGAACTTCTGGTACTCGAGCAGCCGTTCGACCAGTTCAGCGCGCGGGTCATCGCCCAGATCTTCTTCGCCGTCGACCTTCGGTTCGGGCGGGAGCAGCGTCTTTGATTTGATGTAGATCAGCGTCGAGGCCATCACCAGAAAATCGCCCGCGACGGAGATGTCCAGCTCCTGCATCAGGTCGAGATAGCCCAGGTATTGTTCAGTGATGCGCGCGATCGGGATGTCGTAGATGTCGATCTCGTCTTTCTTGATCAGGTAGAGCAGCAGATCGAGCGGCCCCTCGAAGATTTCGAGCTTGACGCGGTATGAGTCGCCCCTCTCCTCGCCGTCTCGCCCCGGCGCTTCGGCCAGGGCGACGCTCGTCGCGGCTGGTTGATTCTTGCTTTTTTGGGAGTGTGTTTTCGCCATTTATCTGCCAAGTGCATCGGCCCAGAAATCGTTTGAGGGCCTAAGGGGGCGTCAGGCGGTACAGTACGGGGAGCGTGAGCGACCTGAGCATCGATC
>DATCXQ010000902.1:0-2721 GCA_036565725.1 Blastocatellia bacterium | reverse complement strand
AGCTTTGTAATACTCTTTTCACCGAGCCAAACGCCTCCTTCATCCGGCTCTTCCAATCCAACTACCATGTAAAACGTTGTGGTCTTCCCCGCTCCGTTTGGGCCGAGCAGCCCGACGATTTCGCCGGGACGGACTTCGATGGAAACGTCGTTGACGACGCAGCGGCGGCGATAGGATTTTTTCAAACTATCGGCCCGCAAGGCCGCGCCATCCGGCTTTGACCCTCTCTCTAGACCGTTGAGCTTGGCTCCTATGATCTGATGATCAAGAACCTCGCTTACCATCACTGCCGATCCTCTCGACTTTGCCGACTTGGCCGACTTGGCCGACTTGGCCGACTTGGCCGAGTTAGCCACGCGCGCCGCGTCGGTTGCGGTGTCTCGCGCCATATCAAGAAACTCCTCCGTCAACTTCCTTATCAAGCTTAAGCCAATCAATCAAGCTTAAGCCAATCACCATCTCTCGATTTAACATCTAGGCTTGAATATCGGCTCGACACTAATCGGCTCTTTTTGACGCCGTCGCAACTCAATTTTGGATTCGATGCGTGGTCCTCACACGCCTCTTTGCGCCGCTTCCACCGTTGTTGTCATCATTAGCTTCGATCCTAGCATCGCGTAAATGCAAAGTCAATTTTGGGCTTTTCGTCACCGCGTCGCGCTCGTGATCTTCGACGACGGCGAAATTTCCGGTGAGTATCGCGGTGTCAGTCGCGACGGTGTAAACGACCTGATCCCCGGTTGCGCGGCGCGCGGGCTGGGTCATGACCACGTCTTTCGACGCGGTCATGGAGATCAATTTGTTCTCTTCATCCATCAGCACATCAGCCGTCGCCGAGTCGATCTGGTCCGTGCCCTGGCGGATCTTCACCGAGCCCTCGTAATGGGTGGTGCGGTTCGCGTCGGTGTATATGATCCGGTCGGAGGAAGCGAAGACAGGCACGACCTCCTTGCGCCCCTTCTCGACCTCGCGCTCGAAATCATAGAAGGTCGACCGCGCGTTGTTCCATGCTGTCATCGTGCGCTCGCCCTTGTCGATTTCAATGTATTCGGCGCGGACGAAATCCTCGCCCTGCCACGCGCGCGCGTCGCCGATGTATCGCGCCGCCCCCTCGTTATGCTTCACCAGCGCGCGGTCCGAGGCGACAGTCACCGGCTGCTTCCTGTTTTTGAACGGCGCGGCGCCGCCGGTCGAGTCGCGGTTGAAATAGGTCGTGCGCGCGCGCCCGCGCAACTCGCTCTCGCTGGCGCCGACATTGGTGTCTATCTCGTCGGCGCTGGCGCGCAGCGTCGTGTCCCACAACTGCGGCTTGCCGCGCATCGCCACGGTCTGATTCGACGCCGTGTAGACTCCGCGCGCGGCGACGGCCACGCGCTCGCCCTCGGTGAATTTCGCGTCGCCGTCGACTGTCATATCGTTCACGTCCTGGGTTTGCTGGCTGAAGTTAGCGGTCATCTTCTTACCGCTCAGAATCCTCTTCGATCGTTTGGCCGCGGCGTCTTTATCTTTATCCTTGACCTCGGGCTGCATCGGATCGAATTCGGCGACGGGATTCGGTTCGGCGACGAAGGTTTTGATCGCGTTGCCGGTCTCGAAGAAGTCGGCGACGAACTTCGGCGCGCGCAGCGTCTTTTTTTCGGAGCGAGGGGTGATCCGCTTCGGCATGATGGTCAGGACGGCGTTCCCGGCGGCTTCGGCGCGAGCCAGATTTTTGCCGTCATCGCGGATATTGGCCTGCAGGGCGTCGGCCTCGACCACTCGCTCCGACCAGTCGCCCTCCCTGGCCGAGCCCAAGACCGCCGCCAGTCTCATCACCGCCCGCCCCTGCGCGTTGATCAATTGCATGACGCTCCCCTTCTCGTTCGGCTTGTAGCTGATGTCAATCCGTTCGGCGGTGATCTCGCGCGGCGAATCCGGTTCGAGCGAGCGGACGCGCGCGTCGCCGTAAGCGGCGGAATTCTTCAGCCGCCGCTCTTCGTCGAAGAAGAAATCCATGTCGCGCGATTGCGCCTCCGAAGCCTTGCCCTTCTCCCGCGATTCCAGCCTCGCGGCGCCGCGCGCCTCTATGCGTTCGATCTTCTTCGTTTTCGGATTGACGAAGCCGGTGGCCAGGTCGGCGCGCCCCTGCCGCTCGCCCTGCGTGATGTTGACGTTGCCCTCGAACTTCACCGTCCCGTCTTTCTCGACGTACTCCGCGCGGTCGCCGCTAATCTCGACCGGCTGGGCGTTCTTCTTGTTCGGATCGGGGTCGGCGTTAATGACGCGCGCACTTTTGGTCAGGGTCAGGACATGGTCATTTCTGCGCAACACGGCGCCTACCGACGAGCCGCTGATCTCCCCGTGGCGGAACTGCACAGGGACTTCGGTGCGGATTATCTCGCTCTGCTGTTCGTAAATACCCAATTCCGTCATGACCTCGAGGCCGTCACTGCTCCTCACTTTGACGTTGCCCGAGAACGTGACCTGGCTCTGGTCGCGTAGATAAAACCCGCGATCGGAGAGGATGCGGTGATTCCGGCCTCGCTCGATGTCGAAGACCGTCATATCGACCTTCTCAAGCTCGTGCCGCCCGTCGTCGTACGCGATGTCTTTCGCCGCCAGCACCCGGTACTTCTCACGCCCGGTCTTCGGGTCCGACTGGATGAATTTGTAGCCCTCGATGATCCAGACCACTTTGGGGGCCAATTGCGGCGGCCCTTCTACAATAGTGGGTAGCGGCGG
>DATCXQ010000096.1:0-21597 GCA_036565725.1 Blastocatellia bacterium | reverse complement strand
CCGCCGATGATGGCCGAAAGAGCTGCTCTTATCTCCGGCTCGGCCGGAGGCGCAGGTTCGGTTGTAGTCTGGTGATAGTTATCAGTGGACATAGTTGACGGAGTCGCCGCCGCTACTTTTTGACCATTAGAATAAAAATCCCCGCAGCTTAAAGTGCCACAGTAATTTCTATCTGTCCACTGTTTCGCCCACAGATGAAAATACAGCCTCACTGAAGACTAATGTTTAGCGCTCAACGAGACTCGACCGAAGCTGAGGGCAATCGACACCCGGACTGCAGGGGTTCTATTACAAGAACTTCGGCATTGACATTCCGTTGGCCTCGCAGGACGGATCTTTTCCCGTCCGACCGGACTTTCACTGATTTAATCAGACGATCGGGAAAACTGTTTCTCAACCGTCGCCGAAGAATTCCTTCGATCTGATTTTCACCCGAACCGATGCCCAGGAACGTCTTCTTCATGTAAGCGACCATTATCCGACCCCCATCCGGGGTGACATTAACCGAGATCACTCTACCTGCCTTTGCCTCTTCACTCGCGTAAATAGCATTGACGATATGATCTCGTGAAATGCATTCCGGCTTAGGTATTCGTCCATCTACTCGTATCTCTCCTTCCCCTGCCCGCGCCGTCTCTTCGGGCGAAGGCGTCGGGGCCATGGCGCCGCTGTTCGCCTCTCTCTCTCTCCCGGGTCGGGCATCGGGCTGACCATCGGAACCGATCCCTTTCTGGCGGTCCATCTCCTTCTTTATTTGGTCACTTCTCTCCTCGCTCGGATGCAAAATCCAGTCGAGAGTCTTCGGGCGGACGATCGCAGTTATGACGAATGCGGAGGCGAGGATGATCCCGCCAACTACCAAAGCTTTCGAGTTCTTGCTGTCAGGCTTCATGGAGTATTTCCCATCTACTAAAATAATCGGGCAATGGCGCCGTCAGTGGGGGTAGGAAGTATACCTCGGGGGGGAAGATGGTAAAATAACACACGCTGAGCGCGGAGGACACTAACGTGGCGCTTCTCAATCGGGTCACAATCGAACAACAAGTCGCCATTCTCGCAGAAATTGGCATCACTGTGAACGACGGCGTCGCCGTCGACGATTTTACTGCATTCGAAATATCTTCTCCTTACTATTTTTCCGCGCGTGTTTTTAGACGCACGATCTCGACTGAGCAATGAGCATGCGTGGCGACGGCGTGTGAAACCGAGCCGAGCAGGAATCGCTGCCATGCGCTGTAGCCGTGCGATCCGAGCACGATCAAATCAGCGTCCCATCGTTCGGCTTCGTCTAAGATCACTTCTTTAGCATGGCCGTTTTTAACCTCCGTGATGATCTTTAGTCCGGGGGTTTTTCCAGCCTTGATCCGCTCAGCCGCTTCCTTGACCGCCGCCTCCGCACGCGCTTTCGCCGCCCCATCCAATTCCGCGTAGTAACTGCCGGGCAACACCCATGCTTCTGTCGCGGACACATTTGGAATCTCCGTCGCGGAGACGATCTTCACTTCACTGCCTTCGGGCCACGGGCGTTCCGCGACCGAATTGACGGCAGCCTTGCTGTAATCCGAACCATCAGTAGCCAACAGGATTTTCATATCAACCCTCCTCGCCTTCACCGGTTGCAACTCTCCTGCCAGACTGCGCCGTTGCTAACCCAAATCACATTTAAAGAAGATCATTATTGGCCTAAATGATCGTCGGGCAGTAACTACCGTCGCTCGAAGCGATGAAGGCCGGGATGTTCAGGCTGTAAAAAAACGTCGCGACTGCGAAGAATTCCACAATGGCTGTGTAGAAATTCGCGGCGCCGGGACTGGAGGAAGCGGAGCCGAGTTATAGGAGACTCGCGATGTGGCGATATGAAAATTTTTTTCGTCTGGCGCGAGAATTGCCCAACAAGAGCGCCAACAGCTTGTTCATTTCATTGTCAAGCATATCTGATACTCTGGTTTCCATTCAGGCACAGTTGATTCCCTTAGGCTTGATTGCTTGCGGCCATGCGGCTCACTCGCAACGAAGCGCGACTAGCGGATCTACTTTTGTTGCCCGCCGCGCCGGAATCCAGCAAGCCAGCAACGCTACAAAAGTCAGCAGCAGCGGGATCACGATGAATGTCAGCGGATCGGTCGGGGTTATTCCATAGATCATACTTTTCAACACGCGCGCTGCGGCGAAGGCGCCAGCTAGACCGAGGGCGCCGCCAATCGCAATCAGCCTGATTCCATCCCCGACGACCAGCCACAACACGTCGCCGCCTCTCGCGCCGAGCGTCATCCGGACGCCGATCTCCTGCGTGCGCTGCGCGACGCTGTATGACAGGACGCCGTAAAGACCGAGGCTCGCCAGGACCAACGCCAGCAAAACGAATCCGCCGATCAGCGCGGCTCGAAGTCGCTCTTTGAAAAGATGGTCGCGCCGATACTGTTCAAGCGTCTTGACGTTGTAGACCGGCAGCTTCGGATCGAGCGCGCGGATTTCCTGTCGCACGGCGGCAATCAACAGTTCCGGCTTTGTCACGGCGCGCAAATGAAGCGTCATTTCGCCGTCATACTTTTGCGCCAACGGATAGTATGCGACGCAATTCGTCTTCTCAAACAAATGCCCACTCTTGGCGTCTCGCACAACACCGATGACCGTCAACGGTGGATCGCCCAGCCCAGTTTTGAAAAATTTGCCGACCGGGTTTTGGTTCGGCCAACCCTGGCGCGCAAATGTTTCGTTGATGATGGCGACACGCGACGACCGGGCGTCGTCCTGTTCGGCGAACTGGCGTCCGGCCAACAACGGAATGCCCATCGTGTCCAGATAACCCGGCGTGACGATGTGGAAAGCTAGATAAAATTCCGGCTGATTGTCCACGATGCCGGCAGATGACCTGGTGAGCCCTGACAGCGGCGCGTCACTGGACAGTGCCGCTGCCTGGGAGCCAGGCAGGCTCGCGGCGCGTTCGAGCAGTCGCTGATAAAACTCGCGCCCTTGCGCTTCCGAATAGTGTTGTCTTCTGAGATCGACTTTTGCCGTCAACACATTTTCAGCTTCAAAACCCACATTGATGGCATACGCTTTTTGCAGCGTTCTCATGAACAGCCCCGCGCTGATCAGCAAGATCAGCGACAAAGCGATCTGGGCGACGACCAAAACACCTCGCAAGCGGGCGCCGCTGCGATGGCTGAAAGAGCGGGCGGAGTCTTTCAGCGCTGGAATCAAATCCGGCTTCGAGGATTGCAGCGCGGGAGCAAGACCGAACAACAGGCCGGTCGCAAGCGATACCACCAGCGTGAAACTCAACACACGCCAATTCGGCGCGAATCCGATTGGCGCCCCATAATCTCGATACTCAGCCGGCGCCTCCGCGCGAATCCAATAGGTCAGCCACAACGCGACCACCATTGCGAGCGCGCCGCCCAGCAGAGCCAGCATCGCGCTTTCGGTCAGCAACTGGCGCGCGATCCTGAATCGTCCGGGTCCGAGCGCCAGTCGAATCCCCATCTCTTTCCGCCGGGCAGAGGCGCGCGCCAGCAGCAACCCAGCGACATTCGCGCAGGCGATCAACTGGACGACGAGAACCACGATCCCGAGTAGGCCGATGAAGCGTCCTATACCTCGACGATCCCACGGTGTTATGCCAAAGCCGGCGATGACCCGCGCGCCTCGATTCGCATTCGTCTCGGGATAGATTTGCCTCAATCGCGCCGCGATTGTAGAAATATCGGCATGCGCCTGCTCTCTCGTCACGCCGGGTTTGAGCCGTCCATAATGCTGCCCACCCCAAAACCCGCCACGGCCATTGAGCAGGCTATCGCTCGCCTGCGCCGCAAAACGATCGCCTATACCTTGCCGCCACATCGTTATCGGAATCCAGACATCGGTCCTCGCAATCCGACTCGTGCCATTGAATTCCGCCGCGACGCCGATGATGGTGTAGGGATACGAATTCAGGCTGATCGTTTTGCCGATGACAGGCCCCGCGCCCAACTGGTTGCGCCACAAGCGTTCGCTGATGACCGCCACCGGATCGGCGCCTTCGACCACGGCTTCGGAAGCTTGCAACAATCGTCCCTGCGCGGGTCTGACGCCGAATACATCGAAGTAATTGCCCGAGACCATCGCCCCTATGACGGTTTCAGCGATCCCTTCCGTACTGAGATTAATCAGCTGCATGCGCTCCGCCGCGATAGCGGTGAAGGTCGAATTCTGGTCGCGGTAATCCCGATAGTCAGCGTAATTGACCGAATCGTATCCTTGCCCGTTAGCCCTGGTTCGCACGATTTGCACGATGCGTTCCGCTTCCGCGATGCCGGGCAGCGGCCTCAAAAACACCGCATCCAGCAGGCTGAACATCGTCGTGTTCGCGCCAATGCCGAGCGCGAGCGTAAGCGCGATAATCAGCGTGAAGCCTGGACTCTTCATCAACATTCGCGCGCCGAAGCGCAAGTCTTGAATAAGTGATTCCAGCCTGGGCCACTGCCAGACTTCACGGCTGCGTTCTTCAATCAGTGTCACATTCCCGAATTCCCGGCGAGCTCTGTGCGTGGCTTCTTCCCGCGACAGGCCCTCCTCCATCAGGTCTTCGATCTTTTCTTCGAGGTGCTCTCGGATCGACTCCGCAAGCTCGTTATAGCGTCTGCGGCGCGACAAGATTTGTTTGAGCCATCACATAGAGACCTCCTAAGATTGAACAGACGCAAGCACGCGTATGATGCCGGCGAACATTTTTTCTAAGCTGGACAGTTCCTGCTCCAAGTGCTTGAGGCCCGCATCTGTGATGCGATAAATCCGAATCGGGCGATTCTTCGCGGAGACTCCGGCTTCCGATTCCAGCCATCCCTCCTTCAGCATCCGCTGTAATGCGGGATACAAGGAACCTTCCTCGATTTGCAGCAGATCGTCCGAAGCCTGCTTGATGTGTTTCGCCAGAGCATAGCCATGCATGGGCTTCAGCCGGAGCGATTGAAGGATCATCATTTCCAGCGCTCCCGGAAACAGGTAGCGATGTTCAGGATTCTTCGTCATAAGTTCCTCCAGTGTACTGTTGCCGGCTATACTATTTTGAAAATAGTATAGCAATCCCATTCGTCAAAATACTCTGGTAAACTCCAATTTGTCGTGTTCCTTCCGCGGCCAGGCGGGAAATCAGCCTCTTCAGCCAGCCGGATTTGACGATCAGCATGACCAGTCCGATATGGCCGCCCGCGACCGGTAGCATGCTGGGGTAAAATGAAGAATAGGACTGGTCTTATTCATTTTTCTGTCTTACATTTTTCTGTCTGGTAAGTCTCGGTGGCCGAAACAATGATCAACGCCTCCGACCGCATAAAAATCTTGGCGCATCTGCGTCTTTCAGCCTGAGAGGAGTCGATGGATGAAGTTCGGTAACTTTCGATCCATTCGGTTAATGGGTAGTGTGATGTTGGCGATCTTCGCCGGCGGCGGCCATATGAAGGCGCCAATCGCCAACCGGGCTTTCGCGCAGAACGGCAAGTCGAAAGCGCAAGACTCACGTCCCTCGGCTCCTCTTCCTGCTGAACCGCTTGCCAAAAATGCAGTCGTGTTTTCGAGGCACGAGGACTTCATTCCTTCGGTCGCGTTTTCGCCCGATGGAAAGCGTCTGGCCAGCGCGGGAGATAATTCCGTCAAGGTCACTGATCTCGAAACCGGAAAAGAATTGTTGAAGATGAAAAACTCGCGCGGCATGCATTTCTTTTCGGTCGCATACTCGCCTGACGGGCGAACGCTGGTAGGCGCGCAATCAATGCTGAAAGAGAAATCGAGCCGCCGCACGGGCGATACCACCATTACCACATTGGTGTATCAAGGCGAGGTTCTGGTGTGTGACGCGCAAACCGGCCAGGTAAAAACCAGACTCAATGATGACAATGGACCGGCATGGGCGCTCGACTTTTCGCCTGACGGCAAATGGCTGGCTATCGCCACCGGCCCGACGCCCGAAGACAAAGACTGCAAGAATGACTGCCCCGCCTTTGGGGAAATCACGTTGTGGGAGACCGGCGATTGGAAGCTGATTCGCCGATTGCGAGCGAGTTCCGCGGCGATCCGCCCTATAGCTTTTTCTCCGGACGGGCAGTTGATTGCGGGCGGTTCACGTTTGATAGACGGCGGGCGCGGCGCGTCCGTCGAAGAGGAATCCAGATTTGAAGTCTTTTTATGGGATGCGCAGAGCGGCGACTTAAAGCAAAAGCTTCCGGGGCATATCAAATCGATCACTTCTCTTGCGTTTTCACCCGACAGCCGTCTGCTGGTGAGCGCGGGTTTTGATCGAAATCTGAAGATTTGGGATTGCCGCACATATGAATTGAAAAAGACGGCGTCCGACATGATGCTTTCGGTGGAAGAGATGCAAACGATCGCCGATGCAACGAGCGCCAAATCTGGAAAAAATCCGGCGCCGCCAGTGAGCTGGCTGAACGCCATATGCTTTTCACGCGACGGCAAACAGATTATCGGCGGCAGCGGCGACAGTATCATCTGCTTTTATGATAGTGAGTCCGCCAAACTTGTGGGCGTTTTGAAACCTCCCAAATGGCCCTTTGTCAGTACATTCGCAATGATTTATCCGACCACGGGCGCGGACTCCGCCGCGCCTCCTGTTTACAGCCCAACTCCCACTATCATTCGCGGACCTGATGTGGGATTGCTCCTGAGGATGCGCGGGCGCTGGCCGGTTCACAGCGGCTCGCTGAATTCCATGGCGCTCTCGCCCGACGGCAAAACCCTGGCGGTCGGAAACTCCGACGGCAAAATTCGTTTACTCGTCTTGAAGTAGATGATTCGTGAGCATTCGGCGAACTGTCTTGACAATTCCGGTGTAGTGGACCCCAAAAACTGGACAGTTTTTGGGGTCCACTACAGGATCCTGAAGTACAGCAGTATGAACTCGGCTATGAAGCAAGAAAGCGTAAATTGTTAGTGGCTTTACGCGATAAGATTGCCGAAAAGCAGACGAAAGGGAAGTAGCTGCGGAGCGGCAATGCTCGCGCCAGCGTCCCAATGACACTCTCACTCAGGCTATAGGAATCAGCCGTCTTCTCCTATCCGCCGACGTGAACAGCCGGCCTGCGGGACGGATCCGGTTCGGCCTGCCTCAGTATTTCATGCGTCACCGGCGCCGTGTCGCCTTCACCGAAGATAATGAATTTCACCACGTACCAAAGAGGGTTCCCCTCCGTCCACCCGAAATAGATGTGTGGGATCTGCCCGGTTTCGTCTCGCGCATGCAGCAGGAAAGCCGCCAGCGCGTTCGGCACCGCCGGGCTCCTCGTGCGCAGCACGCGGTAGGCGCCCACACGCACGCCCCGCACTTTGAGCGCTCCCGCGAAGTCGGAAACGTCGCCGGGGCGCACCTCGAGAAAGAGCACAGGGTCGTTGGTCGGGATGTGGTTATTCCAGCGCTCCTGCTTCTCCTTCAGCCTGTACTCGTCCACGTCGCCGCGGTCGGGGCGGTTGGCGATGATGCGGATCGTCCCCTGCCGCGCTTCCTCAAGGAACTCGCGAGCCGCGTCGTTTAATTCTACCTTCCCGACTCGCAACTCGGTCGAGCGCATTGCGCGCGAGACGAAGGAAACGAGAATGATCGCGCCGATGAACAGGGAGGCGATCTTAATACCCTCGGGGCGCTCGTAGATGTTGAGGATCGTCGTGTAGGCGAAGACCAAGGCGATGATTAAGAATACGTAGCGAATCGCCCCCTCGCGCCACGCCGACAGGGTGACGGCGACGGCCGCTGAACTCATCAGCACCAACACGCCGGTGGCGTACGCGCCGCCCTGCGCGTTGACGTCTGCGTCGAAAATGATCGTCACGGCGAAAGCGATTGCGGTAAGCACGAGCACCAGCGGGCGCGCGGCGCGCGTCCAGTCCGGGGCCATGCCGTAACGCGGCAGGTACCTCGGCACGATGTTTAGCAGCCCGGCCATTGCGGACGCGCCGGCGAACCAGAGGATCAGGATCGTACTCAGGTCGTAGGCCGTTCCGAATGCGTTGCCCAAGTACTGGTGCGCCAAGTAGGCGAGAGCGCGCCCGTTCGCAGCCCCCTTTGGCGTCGTGTTGGTTGGCTCCGCGAACTCGTGGGCGGGGATGAGCAACGTGGTTACGACACTGCTCGCGATCAGCATCACACTCATAATCAGCGCCGCCGTCAACAGCAGCTTGCGCGTGTTGCGGATACGGCCGGTGGGGGACTTCGCGTCATCACCCGGCTCCCCCTTCACCAATGGCATTACGGCGACGCCGGTCTCGAACCCGGACAGACCCAGGGCAAGCTTGGGGAACAAGAGCAGCGCCACACCGACCATCAGCAGCGGGTTGCCTCTCACATTCGGCATTGCGAAGAGCGCGTCGCGCCACGCCGGAATTTTTTCGGCGTGGGTTACCACCTCGTAGATCCCGACAAGCACGACGACCACATTAAGCGCCAGGTAGACGACGACGAGGACCACGGCCAACCCGATCGCCTCCTTGAAACCCTTGAGGAAAAGCGCGCCCAGGACCGCGAGCAGGGCCAGTGTCACGGGTACGGGGTGGTGTTCAAGTGTGCGCGGAACCAGGGGATTTTCGATGATGTGCGCAGTGGCGTCCGCGGCCGATAAGGTCATGGTGATAATGAAATCCGTCGTCACGAAGCCGAGCAGGGCCAGCACGAAAATTTTGCCGCGCCATCGCGGCAGCAGGTTCTCGAGCATCGAGATCGAGCCTTCACCATGTGGGCTCTCGCGCGCCACGCGGCTGTAGATCGGGAGCGCGCCGAACAACGTCAGCAGCACAAGGATCAGAGTCGCAACCGGCGAAAGCGCGCCGGCAGCAAGAAACGCGATGCCCGGCTGATAGCCGAGCGTCGAGAAATAGTCCACACCGGTCAGGCACATTACCTGCCACCAGGAGTGCTTGTGATGGCGTCCCTCGGCCTCATGCGGCCCTTCGAGTTCCTTAACTTTTCCTTCAAAAAACCACTTCTTGAATGACCCTGCGGTAATGTTCTGGGTGGTCATTTCGGCCCTTTCAGTAATGCCGCAACGAAAAGGGCGCGGGGCAACAGCCCCGCGCCCTTGGTAATCGGTCACGGCGACGCCCTTCCATATAGCTTACGAGGTTAGCTGACGGGCTAGGAGTGGAAGTCTCCCTTGCGTGAATGTTCAAGACGACCCACGCAATACGCCCCGTGTCCCGAATGCGGGATGACGGTTCCCCCGTATCGCCACACTATTCCCAAAAGGATAGCGGCGAATTCAGCAGACAAATTCTGGCCAGGAAGATTACGCCCAACGACCTGTAGAATCAACCTTCCGCTCGTGGCGAATTTTGGTCGTTGATGACGAAGCGCCGATCGCATGTGTCCTGCGCCGCGGCCTCGCCGCGCTTGGCTGTGAGGCGCTGGTCGCGAGCGGGCGAAGAGTCGCTTGAAATTATCAACCCGTCCACCTCATCCAGCGCCAGTACAATGCGCTCAGGCGGCGCGCATTGCCGAGCGCGGTCAGGGCCGGCGATAACATCGAACATAATGGCAATGGCCAATCTGCGCAGCCTGTATGTACAGGAGCCACACAACCTCGACAGCTTCCGATATGGGACACGTCAGTCTCAACTCCTTCCGATGAAAGCGCTTGACACCTTACAGAGGATCCGCGCTTCACGCAGCGCGTTTACGAATTCTTTATAAACCCCTTACGCCATCCTTATACGGATTGTCCTATGTTGTCAGCTTGGCGCTTAATCGCATATCCATAGAACAATATTCCCTCGTGCGGGAATGATGATTGCAGGGACGCTCCAATGTCTAACTTCCCATACGGACAGAAGCGATCAGAAAGAGAAGACGTGGAACGGTTCGTGACTACGCCTCCAGTCTCGCGAACGGAGGCGAGTCCACGGTTGGTGATCCGGCGCCTGCTCGCGAAGGCGCAGGTGTTAGGAGCCGTGGGTGGGTTGGCCGGCGGTATTTTTTCGGCGCTGTTCGGCGCGGCGTTCACGCTGGCCAGTTGGCTCACGCGTAATCAAGGCGCGCGGCAATGGCTCTCGACCATCGGGACTGCGCTGTTCTTTCTGACGGTCCCGCTATTAATCTTCGGCGGATATTGCATGGACTGGATGGAAAAAGACAAGCCACAACGCCACTCCAAAGTCGTGCGCTACGAAGATGAGGATGACGATCAATGAAGTTAGCGTGGCCGGACGCCACCCTTGTCTTCCGCAAGGGCTCCCCACACAACCGGCGTGGGAGCAATCAAAATGTTCACTCAACTGATGACGCGCCACGGCGCGATGTGTCTTGCGCTGGTACTGTCATTCGTCGCAGTGTTTGCTCAGACGCCGGTCGTGAACCAAGCAACGCGCGCGCAGTTGTCTTCCGCCGAAAGTGAAAGTAGGTCAGTCAAAGAGGATAAACAGGATAGTAAAATTGAGAAGGAGAAACAGGATGCCGCATCTCTGGCGGAAGAGATGCGCCGGATGCGCCAGTTAATGGAGCAGATGCGCCACACGATCGAACGGCAGGAGGCGCGCATCAGCCGGCTCGAAGCGGAAAAGAGCGCGTCAGCGGCAAAGCCGGCGTCAACGACTGATCAGGCGGCCCCGGCGGGCAATGACACTTCTCCAGCCGCGCCTGGTAGCGGTCAGGCGAATCCGCCCGGCGCCGAGGGCAAGGACACTTCAAACCGGGAGCAGACATCCAAAGACGCCTCAGATCAATCGCAGACATCCAAGGACAATTCCAAGAACAATTCCAAGGACAATTCAAAACTTTCCACTGACGATCGCGAGACGCTCGATTTCTGGCGCGACACGACGGTCAACCTGACCGTGGACGGTTATTACGGCTACAACTTCAACCGCCCGCTCGGCGGCATCAACCTGCTGCGCGCCTACGACGTGCTGAGCAACAGCTTCAGTTTGAATCAAGCGGCCGTCATATTCGAACAGGCGCCGAACGTCGATGCCGGGCGCAGGTTCGGCGCGCGATTCGACCTGCAATTCGGCCAGGCGACCGAGACCGTGCAGGGAAGCGCCGTCAACGAGCTGCGACCGCAGGTTTATCGCCACATCTGGCAGGCATATGGGACTTACGTTGCGCCGCTGGGCGCCGGCCTGACGGTTGATTTCGGCAAGTTTGCCAGCGCGCTCGGTTACGAGACCAACTACACCAAAGACAATTTCAACTACAGCCGCTCCTACTTCTTCAGCTTTTTGCCGTTTTACCATTTCGGCTTCCGCGCGGCTTATCCGTTCAACGACAAGTTCACGGCGACCTACTGGCTGGTCAACGGCGCGAACCAGAGTGAAGATTTCAACGGCTTCAAGTCGCAGGCCGCGCTGCTGACCTTCAAACCGACGAAGCGAATCACGGCGCAGGCCAACTACTACGTCGGCCAGGAGCAACGCGTCCGAACCTCGATCCTCAATCCGACTTTCCCTGTCTTGCCGACGCAGCCGGGTCTTTCGCCTGTCGAGATCCACCCCGAGGCCAGAGGCCGTTTTCACGTGCTCGACGCGTACGCCACGTTCAACGTGACGGACAAACTGACATTCGCGCTCGAAGGCGATTACGTAATCAACCGGGTCTTCCGAAATTCGCCGCCGCTGCGCGTGACAGGCGGCGTGGCCTACGCGCGCTACCAGTTCACGCCGCATTTCGCGATGGCCGGGCGGTTCGAATACCTGTCGGATCGCGTCGGATTGTTCAGCGGCGTGGGGCAGGCTCTGAAAGAACACACGCTGACGGCGGAGTACAAATTCGGCGAAGGCTTCCTGCTGCGAGGCGAGTACCGGCGCGACTATTCCAATCTGTCGTTCTTCCTGACCGACCTGCCCGATGTGTTGAAGAAAGAACAGAACACGGCAACGCTCGGGTTGGTCTGGTGGTGGGGGCGCAAAAAGGGGGCCTGGTAATGAATGGTGGATCGCCAATTAAGAATTCCCGCTACCGCCATCGGGGAGCGCTAATGGGCGGTTTAGTTCCGCACGGCGCCCCGATTCGCTCACTCTTGCAAAAACTTGTAGACCAGCAGGTTGCGAGAGCGCGTTACGAAGATTAGCTCAATGCAGGGATAAAATCCTTCAGTGGACCTTTACGAAT
Source organism: Blastocatellia bacterium (assembly GCA_036565725.1). Taxonomy (GTDB): domain Bacteria; phylum Acidobacteriota; class Blastocatellia; order RBC074; family RBC074; genus JAJVID01. The sequence continues at coordinate 9,515 of DATCXQ010000096.1, read as the reverse complement.
TCTTTATAAACCGCTTACGCCATCCTTATGAACTCTGCCCTATGCTGACAGTGTCGATAATCAATCTACAGACATAAATGAAGAAGGCTTTCGCCTCGCCGGAACGGTGGTTGCTCAGACAATTCTATGCCTGGCTCCCGCGCCGCGCAGAGGCAGCCGAAGGGTGACGACATGAAAGTATTGCCATTCACACCTCGGGCTGCGCAGGCGGGAATAGAAACCCGTGTGACAGGGACGCGCGCGCTTAAGCAAGCGCAAGTCATGGGCGCATTGGTGGGGTTGGTGGGCGGTGTCGTGGCGGGATTCTTCGGGGCAGTACTAACGGCGGCCAGTTGGTTTGCGATCAACGCAGGCGCGCGACAGTTGTTCTCGACCGCGGGAACAGTCCTGCTCTTCCTGACGATTCCGCTCCTGGTCTTTGGCGGGTATTGCCTGGACTGGATGGAAAAAGACAGGCCACGACGTCATCCAATAGTTGTGCGCTACGAAGACGAGGGCTCCGGCCAATGGAATTAACGGTCGCGTGGCGCATGCCTTCGCGGCCAAAAGAACAGAGTAATTTAAATGTCCACTCAACTAATCGCGCTCTTGATGTTCCTTCTACTCACTTATTTACTTTTTCGGCGGCGGACTTCGGCAGCGCCCTGGCGGGGCCCAGGCGACCTCCACAAGATTTCCGAAAGGCGGACAAAGTAGCAAATCAACTAACAGCGGAGGAGCCATGCTCGATCTGATTTTCTTGGCGGCGACAATTCTTTTTTTCCTGCTCTCGCTCGCATATGTGCGCGGGTGCGAGAAGCTGTAGGGAGGAATTTACTATGGGTTGGGAAGCAATCGTCGGTATCGCGGCTTCCACGTTACTGCTGATCTATCTGACTTACGCTTTACTCAAACCGGAGAGGTTCTGAGATGACACTCAATGGGTGGTTACAAATCCTTTTTTTCTTCGCGCTGATCCTGGCGGTCACCAAACCGCTCGGCGTCTTTATGGCGCGAGTCTTCAACCGCGAGCGGACTTTTCTCGACCCCGTATTGCGGCCGATCGAGCGGCTGATCTATCGCCTGACCGGCGTGGACGAGGGGCGCGAGATGCGGTGGACGGAATACGCATGGGCGATGCTCCTTTTCAGTGTCGTCTCAATGGTCGTCCTATACTTACTCCAGCGGATGCAGGCGTGGTTGCCGTTCAACCCGGAGAATCTCGCCAACATCGAGCCGAGTTCGTCCTTCAACACGGCGGCCTCATTCACTACGAACACTAACTGGCAAAGCTATGTGCCCGAAGTGACGATGAGCTACCTGACCCAGATGGCGGGGCTGGCTTATCACAACTTTGTTTCGGCGGCGGTCGGCATCGCGCTGGCCATCGCTTTTATTCGCGGTATTGCGCGGCGCGAGCGGGACACGCTCGGCAACTTCTGGGTTGATATGACGCGCGCGACGCTCTGGGTCTTGCTACCTTTTTGCCTGGCCGGCGCGCTGGCGCTGGTCGCCGACGGCGTGCCGCAGAACCTCAAGCCTTACACGGTCGCCAAGATCGTTGACCCGCAGAAGTTGGAGAAGACGGACGCCGAAGGCAAGACCGTCACTGAGACCATAACCGAACAAAAGATCGCCCAGGGGCCGGTCGCTTCGCAGGAATTCATCAAGGAATGGGGCACGAACGGCGGCGGCTTCTTCAATGCCAACAGCGCGCACCCGTATGAGAACCCGACTCCGTTTACGAACCTGCTTGAGATGTTCGCTATTTTCGCAATCTCGGCGGGGCTGACCTACACGCTTGGCCGGATGACCGGTTCGCAAAAGCACGGCTGGGCGGTCTTCGGCGCGATGACCGTACTATTTTTCGCCGGCATCCTGGTTTGCTACTGGGCCGAGGCCCGTGGCAATCCGATATTCCCGGCGGCCGTTGACCAAACCACAAGCGCGATGCAGCCGGGCGGAAACATGGAAGGCAAAGAAGCGCGGTTCGGCCTCGCCAACTCCACGCTCTGGGCAACGATCACGACCGACGCTTCGTGCGGCGCGATCAATTCGTGGCACGACTCATTCACTCCGCTCGGGGGCATGGTTCCACTCACTAACATCCTGCTTAGCGAGGTGATCTTCGGCGGAGTCGGCGCGGGAATGTACGGCATCCTGATCTACGTAGTGCTCTCGGTCTTCATCGCGGGGCTGATGGTGGGGCGGACGCCGGAGTATATGGGCAAGAAGGTCGAGGCTTACGACGTCAAGATGGCGATGCTCAACGTGCTGATCTTCCCACTGTCGATCCTGGTCTTCACGGCCATCTCTTCGGTCTCGCCCGGGTTCGGAACCTCGCAGCTCAATAACGCGGGGCCGCATGGGCTATCCGAAATTCTTTATGCCTTCACTTCGGGTACGGGCAACAACGGATCGGCGTTCGCTGGGATTTCAGCGAACACCTATTGGTATAACACCACAATCGGATTCGCGATGCTGCTTGGGCGTTTCTTCATGATCATCCCGATGCTGGCGCTGGCGGGCAGCCTGGCGCGGAAGAAGGCCGTGCCGCCGTCCCTGGGCACGTTCCCGGTCACGACGCCGCTATTCACGACGCTGTTGGTGAGCGTCATCCTGATCGTCGGCGCGCTGACTTTCTTCCCGGTGCTGAGTCTGGGACCGATTGTCGAGCACTTGTTGATGTACTCGGGACAGGTGTTTTAGTTAGTCAGTACCGCGAGCGTGGCTTGATTAAGGACCGACTTATGGAGTCACGCTCGCTACCGCTCGCGACTGACTCAGAGAGAAATGTTATGGCAAAACAGAAAGCTATTTCGATTTGGGACCCGAAGATCATCCGGCGCGCGCTGGTTGATTCGTTCATCAAGCTGAACCCGATCAAGATGATGGGAAACCCGGTGATGTTCGTCGTCGAGATCGGCAGCATCCTGACGACGATCCTGCTCATCCGCAACGTCGCGCAGGGCGCGCCTATCGGCTTCGAGCTACAAATTACGCTGTGGCTCTGGTTCACAGTTCTCTTCGCCAACTTCGCCGAGGCCATGGCAGAGGGGCGCGGCAAGGCTCAGGCCGATACGCTGCGCAGGGCGAAGACGGAAACCATCGGGCGCCGGCTGCTGCCCGGCGGACGCCTCGAAGACGTGCCCGCGCCACGGCTGCGCCGTGATGATGTCGTCGTGGTTTCCGCGGGCGAATTCATTCCGGGCGATGGCGAAGTGATCGAGGGCGTGGCTTCTGTAGACGAGTCGGCGATCACGGGCGAATCGGCGCCGGTGATACGCGAGGCGGGCGGCGACCGTTCGGCGGTGACGGGCGGCACGCGCGTGCTCTCGGATATGATCAAAATCCGCATCACGTCTAACCCTGGCGAGACGTTCATTGATCGAATGATCGCGCTGGTCGAAGGCGCCGAGCGGCAGAAGACGCCGAACGAGATCGCGCTCAACATCCTGCTCGCGGGGCTGACGATCATCTTCCTGCTGGCGGTTGTTACACTGCAGCCCTTCGCCATCTACTCGAACGCGCCGCAATCGATCTTCGTGCTAGTCTCGCTGCTGGTCTGTCTGATCCCGACGACGATCGGCGGATTGCTCTCGGCCATCGGCATCGCGGGAATGGATCGGCTGGTGCAGCACAACGTCCTGGCGATGTCGGGGCGCGCGGTCGAGGCGGCGGGCGACGTAAACACTCTGCTGCTAGACAAGACCGGCACCATTACTCTCGGCAACAGACAGGCGACCGAATTCATCCCGATGCCCGGCGTAAACGAGCGGGATTTGGCCGACGCCGCGCAGCTATCGTCGCTCGCCGACGAGACGCCGGAAGGCCGCTCGATCATCGTGCTGGCGAAGGAGAAATACGGCCTGCGCGGGCGCGAACTTCAACCGCACGAGGCGCGCTTCATCCCATTCACCGCGCAGACCCGGATGTCGGGCGTCAATTACGACGGGCGTGAGATACGCAAAGGCGCGGTGGACGCGATCGAGAAGTACATCAACGGAAACGGCTCCCGCCCACCGAAAGAGATCCGCGAGACCGTCGACCGCATCTCCCGTCAGGGCGGAACGCCGCTGGTCGTGGCCGACGGCGCCCGCGCGCTCGGCGTTATCTACCTCAAAGACATTGTCAAAGGCGGGATGAAGGAGCGGTTCGATCAACTGCGCGCTATGGGCATTCGCACGGTGATGATAACGGGCGACAACCCGCTTACCGCCGCGACAATCGCGCGCGAAGCCGGCGTTGACGACTTCCTGGCCGAAGCGAAGCCCGAAGACAAGATGGCTCTGATCAAACGCGAGCAGGCCGAAGGCAAGCTGGTGGCGATGACCGGCGACGGCACTAACGACGCGCCGGCGCTGGCTCAAGCCGACGTCGGCGTCGCGATGAACACCGGCACTCAAGCCGCGAAAGAAGCGGGCAACATGGTCGACCTCGATTCCAACCCGACCAAGCTGATCGAGGTGGTCGAGATAGGCAAACAATTGTTGATGACACGCGGCGCGCTGACGACGTTCTCGATCGCCAACGACGTGGCCAAATATTTCGCCATCATTCCGGCGATGTTCTCGGTCGCCTTCCCGGTGTTGAACGCGCTCAACGTCATGCGCCTCGCCACGCCGCAGTCGGCAATCCTCTCGGCAGTGATCTTCAACGCGCTGATCATCATCGCCCTGATCCCGCTGGCGCTCAAAGGCGTCAAATACCGCCCGCTGAGCGCGGCCGCGCTGTTGCGGTGGAACTTACTGATCTACGGACTGGGCGGCGTGATCATTCCGTTCATCGGGATCAAGATCATTGACGTGATCATCGTGGCCTTGGGATTGGCATGACGAATTCGAGATTTGAGATTCGGAGATTTGAGATATGAAGAACCTCGTTACCGCAATTTTGATGACTGTCGTGACGACAGTTTTGCTGGGATTGATTTATCCGCTCGTGGTCACCGGCATAGCGCAGGTGATCTTTCCCGCGAAGGCGAACGGGCAGTTGATCGAGCGCGACGGCCAGGTCATAGGCTCCCGGATCATCGGGCAGCCTTTCACATCACCCGGCTACTTCCGCTCGCGGCTTTCGGCGGCGGGCGCCAATGGGTACGACGCCGCCGGGTCGGCGGGGACAAACTACGGGCCGACCAATAAGAAACTGATTGACCGGGTGAAGGCTGATGTAGAAAAGCTGCAGGCCGAGAATCCGGGCAAGCCTGTGCCTGTAGACCTTGTGACCACTTCGGCGTCAGGGCTTGACCCGCACCTCTCGCTTGCGGCGGCTGAATTCCAGGTCCCACGCGTGGCTAAGGAGCGGGGGATGAGTGAAGACGAGGTGCGGCGGCTGGTTCAGGCGCATACTTCGGGGCGGCAGTTCGGCTTTCTCGGCGAGCCAGTTGTCAACGTACTGGAACTCAACCTGGATCTCGACAGTAAACGACCGCGTCCGGCCGCCGCCAGCGCCGCGCCCACGCAGTAGAGGGAGCATTCCAGGTTGCGCGATGGCTGAACGCGATAACAATTTACCACTATCGCGGGGGCGATGGACGTTGGCCCGCTACCTGGCCACGCAGTCGCCCGAGCCGATGCCTCCGGTAGTTCGCGCGGGCGATGACCTGCTTCACGTCGCCAAACTGGCGGTCGCCACGGGCGTCTGGGGCTCGGTTTACGTCGTGGATGATGAGGACCGCTACCTCGGCGCAGTGAGAAACGGCAGGCTGGCGCGGAAGGTGTTTGAGCAGCTCGACCCAGGACTGTTTGTGAATGAGCGTACACGCGCGACGACTGGACTGTTGAGCCTCGGCAGGGGGGTGACAGGGCTTTCGGCTCATTCCCTGATGGAAGCCCTTCCTCGACCGCTACGTGGTCGGGAGACCGTCGCCGACGCGATGCGCGCGCTTTATCAGGCGAAGAGAGACGAGGCGCCGGTCGTTAACGACGCGGGGCAATTGTTGGGCGTCATCAGAACGCTCGACCTTCTGCGCGAGTGGGTCGAAGACACGCTGCTTACGCAGATGGGGGACGAGACTGGATCATTTTATTGATATGCGCCCCACTCATATATCGAGCTGAAACGGATGATCAGTGAGTACAAAAGACCGACGGCGGAGTCACTGCTCGCGAAACTCAAGGAGAGTGAGCGGGCGAAGCTGCGCGTCTATATCGGCGCGGCGGCGGGCGTTGGCAAAACGTATCAGATGCTGGAAGACGCCTATCTCCTCAAGAAACAGGGCGTGGACATAGTCGTGGCGTTTGTGGAGGCGCACGGGCGCGCCGACACCGAGGCGTTGATCGGCGACCTGGAGTGTGTGCCGCTGCGCGAGATCGAGTACCGCGGCGTCACGTTAAAGGAGATGGACGTCGACGCCGTCATCGCCCGCCGGCCTGAGATCGCGATCGTTGACGAGCTGGCGCACACGAACATCCCCGGCTCGAAGCATCACAAGCGCTACGAGGACGTTTTAGAACTGCTCGACGCGGGCATTTCGGTCATTACGGCCGTCAACATCCAGCACATCGAATCGCTCAACGACGTGGTGGCGCGCACCACCGGCGTCAAAGTGCGGGAGACGGTTCCCGACAGCTTCCTGCGCCAAGCCGACGAGGTGGTCAACGTCGACATCTCTGTAGACACGCTGCGCACGCGGCTGCGCCAGGGCAAAGTCTATAGAATCGAAAAGATCGAGCAGGCGCTCACCAATTTCTTCCGCAAAGGCAATCTCTCGGCGTTGCGCGAGCTGGCGTTACGCCAGGTGGCCGAAGATCAGGCCGCCAAAGCGCAGGATTATCGCGAGCGCGAGGGCTTGGAGCACGCAGTCATCCCCGAAAAAGTGATGGTCTGCATCGCCTCGCGCGGCGGCGCCAAGAAGCTGCTGCGCGTCGGATCGCGCATCGCCGGGCGGCTGGCTTCGGACTGGTACGCCGTCTATGTCGAAACGCCGCGCGAGGAGCCTGGCCGCATCGACCCGAAAGATTACGTCTCGCTCGCGGAGAGCCTGCGTTTTGCCGAGGAACTCGGGGCCAAGGTGATCAAGTTGAAAGGCGCAAACGTCGCCGACACTCTGATTGATTTCGCCCGGCGCGAGGGCGTCACGCACGTCGTCTTCGGCCAGTCGGCGCGTTCGCGCTGGGACATCCTGCTTCGCGGTTCGGTCATCAACCGCTTCCTGAATGAGGCGCGCGACGCGACGGTGCAGGTCGTGCCGCTGGAAGGCGGCGATTCGCGCCAAGACGCCTTGGAGGAGACGCCTGGATGATCTCGTATGCAATTAAATCCACGGTGAAACCTCGCTGAGCTACTTATGAATTTACGTAACAAGCTTCTGCTCAGCTTTCTCATTTTCATCGCCGCGCTCGTGGCGCTAGGCGTGTGGAGCGCCCTGAGTCTGCGCGAGTTGGGTGAAGTGTCCCGGCGCATCATCGCGCACAATTACGATTCGGTGGTCGCCGCGCAGGACATGAAAGAGAGTCTGGAGCGAATGGACTCGTCCGCGCTCTTTCTGCTGTTGGGGGACCGCGATCGCGCGATGGCGCAGTTCAACCAACACCGCGCCAGGTTCGACGCGGCCTTCGGAAAGGCCGCGGGAAACATCACCGAGCCGGGCGAACCCGAAATTATCGAAGCTATCCGAAGCGACCGCGACGAATATTACCGTCGCTTCGAGGCGTTCGTCGCCAGTGGAGAAAGGCGTCGGCCCGGCGATTACTTCCAACAACTCGAACCGCTCTTCAATAAAATCCGCGCCGAATGCGAACAACTCTTGCAGCTCAATCAGCGGGCAATGGCCGCGAAGTCCGAGCAGGCGGCGGGGGCGGCGCGGCGCGAATTCCTCTTCACTCTGGCGCTGGCGGCCGCGCTGGGGGCGGCTGGACTGGCGCTGGCTGTTCTGCTGGCGAACGGCATCATGCGGCCTCTGCGCGAGCTGACCGCGACGGCGGCGAGGAGCGCCGGCGGCGACCTGGCGGCGAAGGCCCGGGTCACGTCGCGCGACGAGATAGGGATTCTGGCCGCCGAGTTCAATCGCATGGCGGAGCGCATCCAGCAATTGCGGCGCTCCGACCTGGGTCGGCTCCTCACCGCGCAGCAGACCACGGAGGCGGCAATCGATTCGCTTTTCGAGCCGGTCATCGTGACCGACGGCGAAGGCAGGATAACCAGGCTGAACCGGGCGGCGGAATCGCTCTTCGGCGCGAGGGCGGAAGCCATCAGCAAGCCTATCTCCGAGGTCGCTCACGACCAACGCATCGCGATGGCCGTGTCGGAAGCGCTGCGCGCCGAGCGTACAGTGGCGGCGGAGAGCGTCTCCGCCGCCATCCCCATTTCGATTAACGGAACGGAGCAGAGTTTTCGGCTGCGAACGACGCCGATGCGCGACGCGGAGGGACATTTACTGGGCGCCGTCGCGCTTCTGGAGGACATCACGCGCCTGCGTGAGATAGACCGGCTCAAATCCGAATTCGTAGACACGGCCGCTCGTTACCTCCAGACTCCGCTATTAAATTTGCAGATGGGATTGCACTGCCTGATTTCGGACGCCGTCGGAGAGATGAACGATGAGCAGAAGGACATCCTTTACGCCTGCCGCGAAGACGGCGAACGCCTGGAGAGGCTGATGCGCGACCTGACCGATCTGTCAAGCATCGAATCGGGCGAGGCCGCGCCGCGCCTCGCGCCGGTCAGGATAGAGGACGTCGTTCAAAGCGCCGTCGAGACTTTCCGTCTGAGGGCCGAAGCCAAGGATCAATCGCTCAAGTCGGACATCGCCCCCGCGCTGCCTCTGTTGAACGCGGACGCGGAACAGATCAAACGGGTGCTCGAAAATCTGCTCAGCAACGCCATTCGCTATACGCCGCGCGGCGGGGAAATACGAATCACGGCGGCTCGACGTGAAGATTACGTATCAATCTCTGTCGTCGACACGGGGCACGGCATTCCCCCGGAACATCTCACGCGCCTCTTCCACCGCTTCCTGTCTGTGCCAGGCGCCAAGCCCGGAAGCACGGGGCTTGGGTTGGCCATATCCAAGCGCCTGGTCGAAGCCCACGGCGGGCAGATCAGCGCTCGATCTGAAGTCGGACGCGGCACGACCATCACCTTCACGCTGCCAATCGCCGATGAGGACGCCTATCATGGCGAAACCGCGCGAGCCGACTGAGCCTGGAGCCGGGCGACGCAAATCTCAAAGTTTTCGACCTGTGCGAGTAGAGTTGCGAAAGGCGTAGTTTGTGAACTTCCCAGACCTTGACTATTCACTGCATAAATCGAAATTGTTTAGGTGGAATTACTTCAGCAAGGCGTTTTTGGTTAGGCAGCTCGGTTTGAAATTGTCTAGGTGTACCAGCTACTCTCATTGCGGATCTTCAGGGCGAAGGTTGCAGTGGAGCGCGGCCAAGCGGGGCCGCAGTTTATGATACTCCCCAAAATTCAGACAGCTGATTAAGGTGTAAAATCGCTGCCGATCATGGGGAGTCTATGAAGAAGAAGCAGCGAAAATCCTACACCGCCGCCTTCAAGGTAAAGATCGCTCTTGAGGCGATCAAGGGGCA
>DATCXQ010000835.1:0-33905 GCA_036565725.1 Blastocatellia bacterium | reverse complement strand
GCCGGCATCGCTGAGGCTCCAAGCCCTGCCGGCTAAAGCCGGGACTCTAAACGCTCTCCTTTGATGGTTGAAAATTCGTTGGATGTGTCGATATCACTTGTTCTGATTTATACAAACACCAAAAAACTTAGTTTCCAGAGTACTTCGATGGGATAGCAAATACGCGTAGGCGCCTGTGGCGCGAGTTGTTTACTCGCGCCGCTTTCCGGATTGGATTCCTGATCGGACGAGGCCGCAAACAGGGCGATTAAACAAATCGCCCCACACCGAACGCGCATTTGCTAGTCGTCATAGCCCCAGCCTCTGACGCGGCGATGGGGCGCTGAGCAGTTACTTGAACATGAAAGCAGAGAGGAAACCTATATGCCTATGCCCACCCGAAAACTATTGCTCATCCTGCCGCTAATTCTGGCTTCAACGGCCGTTTTGATGGCGCAGCCCGCGCGTCGCCCGCTCAAGCTAGACGACGTTCCACGCTTGCGCGAAGTCCGTGACTCGCAAATCTCGCCCGACGGCCAGTGGGTGGCCTACGTCGTCTCGGCCGTCGACGTCAAAGAGGACAAGGCCGACTCGCAAGTCTGGGTGATCAGCTTCGACGGCAAGACCGAACGCCAGATGACGCGAGGCCCCGAGAGCTCATCCTCGCCGCGCTGGAGTCTGGACGGAAGATACCTATCGTTCACTTCATCGCGGCCGGGCCCTGCCAAGGGCAATCAGGTGTGGCTGCTCGACCGCGACGGCGGCGAGGCGTTTCAATTGACCGACGTGAAAGGGCGCTTGCAGGCTTACGAATGGTCGCCGGATTCGAAGCGACTGGCGTTAGTAATCGGCGACCCCGATCCTGAGGCCGAGGCCGCTGAGGCCGCGAGAGAGAGCGGCGGGAAGCCGAAACCGCCGAATCCGATCCTGATTGACCGCTACAAATTCAAACAGGACGGGCAAGGCTATCTGCTCTCGAGCCGCCATAGTTACATCTACCTTTTTGACGTCGGGACGAAGAAGCTGGAGCGGCTGACGACCGGCAAATGGGATGAGGCCGCGCCTTCCTGGTCGCCCGACGGGACGCGCGTCGCGTTCATGAGCAATCACTCCGCGGATCCTGATCGCGATCCGTCAGCTCAGCTCTTTGTGGCCGATGCGAAACCGGGCGCGACCGAAAAACAGTTGACGCAAGCGAGCAGTCGCGGTGGGCGTTCGCGCCCCGAATGGAGTCCCGACGGAAAATGGATCGCGCTCCTCGAAGGCGACGAGAAGAAATACGGCGCTTACAGCATGAACCATCTGGCGATCGTCGCTTCTGACGGGAGCGGCGCGCCGAGACGAATGGAAACTGTCGAAGCTCTTGACCGCAGCGTTTCATCGCAGGCTTTCAGCGCCGACGGCAAATTCATTCGCTTCCTGGTCACCGACGACCGATCGGTCTATCCGGCGCAGGCGGCCCTGGCGGGCGGCAAGGGGGAGCGGCTGTTGGCGCCGCCGGTCGTGGTCTCGAGTTGGGAATCGAATGGGAATCGCTCGGTGGTCCTTTCGGGCGGCGATGCGAAATATACCGAAGTCTACGCCTTTGATAACGGCGCTCTGCGCCAGCTCACACGTCAGAACGACGCGCTCTTCGCCGAGTTGGAAATCGCGCCGACAGAAGACGTCGGCTTCAAGAGCAAGGACGGCACGGAAGTCCACGGCCTGTTGACATACCCCATCGGTTACGTAAAGGGGACTAAGGTCCCGTTGCTGCTGCGCATTCACGGCGGGCCGAACGGGCAGGATCAGCATTCGTTCAGTTTGGAGCGGCAATTCTTCGCGGCGAACGGGTACGCGGTCCTGGCAGTGAATTATCGCGGCAGCGCGGGCCGAGGCCAGAAGTTTTCGCGCGCGATCTTCGCCGACTGGGGGCACTACGAAGTCGAAGACCTGCAGGCGGGCGTCGATCACGTCATCAAGATGGGCGTGGCCGATCCCGACCGTTTGGGCGTCGGCGGCTGGAGCTACGGCGGCATCCTGAGCGATTACATGATCGCCAGCGACAACCGCTTCAAGGCGGCGACCAGCGGCGCGGGCACGGCCTTCACCGTCTCGTTTTACGGGACCGATCAATACATTATTCAATACGACAGCGAGATCGGGCCGCCGTGGGACCCGAAGGCCTGGGAGACCTATCAGAAGATTTCATACCCATTCCTCCACGCCGATCGCATCAAGACCCCGACGCTCTTTCTGTGCGGCGAGCGCGATTTCAACGTGCCGCTTGCCGGAAGCGAGCAGATGTATCAAGCGCTGCGCAGCCTCGGCGTTGAGACGCAACTTGTGATCTATCCCAATCAAAATCACGGCATCAGCCGCCCGAGCTACGTCCGCGACCGGTTCGAGCGTTATCTGGCATGGTACGACAAGTATCTGAAGAAGGCGCCGGCGCCGATGGCCACTTCGACAAGTGATAAGCGGTAGCTCGGCTACGGTGGTTTTCAGGTAGATGCAGAAAAACCACAGAGGTCACAGAGCGCACAGAGTTATTACGCTCTGTGATCTCTGTGTGCTCTGTGGCTGAAACTATTCGTATTCTACGCGCTCCCTGACTTCCTCAAGCCAGCGCGATGTCGAACTGTTCCTGATGCACCGTCGGGTCGCTCTTGATCGAGACCAGGCCGCCCAGGTAAGCCTCGATCTCCGCGAGAACGTCGCGTTCGGGGCCGCGCAGCGCCTTGGCCACCTCCGGGTTGACGCGGAGGATGACCTCGTTGTGGTGGTCGACGTCTTTCGAAATGCGGCGCGCCTCGGCCAGGATTTCGTAGCTGACCGTCTGCGGGCTTTTGACCATGCCGCCTCCGCCGCAATACGGGCAGGGGGTGCAGAGCGTGCGTTCGAGCGACTGCTTGACTCGTTTGCGCGTGATGGCCACCAGGCCGAAGTCGTTGAACTGGAGAATCTTCGACGGCGAGCGGTCGCTGCGCAATTCCTGTTCGAGAGCCCCCATCACCTTCGCGCGGTTCTTGCGCTCTTCCATGTCGATGAAATCGAGCACGATGATTCCGCCGAGGTCGCGCAGCCGGATCTGGCGGACGATCTCTTTAGCCGCTTCGAGGTTGGTCTTGACGATGGTGTCTTCGAGGCGGTTCGATCTGCCGACGAATTTGCCGGTGTTGACGTCAATCGCGACCAGGGCCTCGGTCTGGTTGATGACGATGTAACCGCCCGACTTCAGCCAGACGCGCGGTTTGACGGCCTTGTCGATCTCGGCCTGGACGCCGTAATGCTCTAAGATCGGCGTGTCCTTGGTGTAGAGTTTGACGCGGTTGACCAGCTTGGGCGCGAAGCGATTGACGAAATCGACTATGCGCTCGTACTCGAATTCGTTGTCCACGCGGATGGCGGTGAAATCGGACGAGAGCTGGTCGCGCAGGATTCGCTGCACCAGGTCGAGATCGCGGTGGGCGATGGCCGGCGCCTTGACGCGGTCGGCGCGGCGGCGAATGTCGGTCCAGGTGCGGATCAGGTACGACATGTCTTCGCGCAACTCTTCAATCGTGCAGCCGTTGGCGGCTGTGCGGACAATGAAGCCTCCTGGCGCGCCCGATTCGGCGCGCAGTTGGTGGAGCGTGCGCTTCAGCCGCTGGCGCTCTTCGTCGGTGCCGATCTTGCGCGAGACGCCGATGTGGTCGACCGTCGGCATGTAGACTATGTAACGGCCCGGCAGCGCCACGTGCGAAGTGATGCGCGCGCCTTTCTGGCCGATGGGCTCTTTGGCGATCTGGACGATGATCTCCTGGCCTTCGCGCAGAAGGTCGGTGATCACGGGGCGCGCGAAGCGGTCTACGGCGCGGGCCAGCGCCGGACGTGGTGGGAGCGGCGCCGGCTCTTCCTGCTCATAAGCCTCTTCGTCGCGGCGCTCTTCGACGCCCAGGGAGGGCTCCGCCGCCGTCGCCGCGCGCGTCCGATAGGTCCCTGTCCCTGTCCCTCTCCGACGGCCACGCCCGCCACGGCGCGTGGCCATTTCACCACGGCGCGGACGATGGCGAATTTTCGCGACCGCGTCTTTCAACTCATCGATGACGCCCGTATTTTCCGCGGCGTCCCCTTCCGGCGTTTCGGGCGCGGCTTCGCTCGGCGACTCGGCCGAGTCCCCATTTTGAGTCGCGTCCGAGCGAACCGCCCGAATGTCTTCATGGATGTTTTCATTAATCTCCGACGGTTCTATATCAGGACTGGCGTCATTGGGTTCCTCGACGATCGTTTCATAAATAGTCGGCGCCCATTGGGAGATCGGTTCGATCTTTCCGGCCTCGATGTCCATCTCGTCGCCCGGCTCGACCTCCGGCCTGATTTCAGGCTGGACGCCTGGCTCGACGTCCGATTCGACGTACAACTCAGCGCTCGGCTCGACCTCCGGTCTGAGGTCCAACTCGACATCGGGGCGCGTCTCGGAATCGTCGCTGATGCGCTCGAATCCCAGTTCGCTCGCGATCGAACGGCGCAAGCTGCCGACGAGGACTTCCGGCGTAGGCTCGACTTCGAGCAGCGAGGAGCGGCGCTCCTCCTCGTGGATGCGTTCGGTGATGCGCGTCTGTATCAGCGCGTCCTTGAGCATCTCGCCTTCGAACACGGCCGAGTCGTCATCCGTGATGCGTTCCAGCGGCTCGTGATGAACGAGAATATAAGGAGTAGATTCTTCGGCGCCTTTCGTCGCGCCTTCCGGCGCTTCGGCGGCTTCTGGCGAGTCGGCGCCTCGGCGGCGGCGCGGGCGGCGACGACGACGGCCGGGATATTCCTCATCCGTTTCCGCCTCGGCGGCGGCCTCGGGCTCCTTTACTTCGGCAGCGGCGGGAGCTTTTTCCGCCTTGGCCTCCTTGTCCGCATAACGCAGCCTGCGCTGACGGCGCTGGCGCGGGCTTAACACGGTCTCGGCCTCGTCAGCCGCTTCGGCGGATCCCGCTTCCAAACCCTCTTCTTCGGGAGACGGCTCGATCGCCGGCTCCTCCGAAATCTCCTCGATGTGGCGAAGCGCGGCCATCCGCAATTCGAGATCCTTGTCTTCTTCCGGCTCTTGTTCCACCGGGGCCGCGATGCGCAAACCTTCGCGATGCGCGCGGGGTTGTTTCTGGGCCTGACGCCCGGTCTCCCTCTTTTCCTCGACCTCATCCTCTTCTTCTTCTTCGTCAAAGAAGTCAGAAACGTAAAGGAATGAATCGCGTTCGAGTCCGATGTCGACGAAAGCCGACTGCATACCGGGCAAAACTTTCATCACGCGGCCTTTGTAAATGTTGCCGACGATGCCTTGGTTCTCATCGCCTCTCTCAACGTAGAATTCCGTCACCACGTCGTCTTCGACTATGGCGATCTTCTTTTCGCGTCCGTTGACGCTGATAATCATCTCTTTCGACATTTAAAATCTCCTGTGTGATAGGGAGCGGCAATAGGCGCGTCCAAAAACAGTCGCGCCCGACATCGCCGAAACCATCATGTAAATCCGTTCGATAAATTCGCCGCCGCAACACCGGGAACGCTAGCGCGCGCCGAGCGCCTTTTCGCCGCTCCCAAGACGGTCCCCGCGTCCGGCTACACTTTGGCGTCGTGAGCCGAAGCGGCGTCGTCTCCGGCGGCGCCGCGCGGCGCGCTGCGAAATTGGGCGCGCTGCCGACTACGGCGTCGAATTTGTTTTCACGGGAAACCTGTTTTACGAGCGCCAAGCAGACTCAATTCACAAAGCGTCGCAGGCGCACGCTGATCGCCAGTCCGAGGCCGAAACATGTGGCCACGACCGACGTCGATCCGAAGCTCATCAGAGGCAGCGGGATTCCCATAATCGGCAAGAGTCGAATGACCATCCCCACGTTGACCGTCACGTGATAAAGCAGCAGAGCCGCTAAACCCGCGACCAGCAGCATCCCGGTTCGTTCGCGCGAACGGCGCGCGATCTGAATCAGCCGCGCAATGATCATCAGGTAGGTGGCCAATGAAAGGGAACTGCCGATGAATCCCCACTCCTCGCTGGCTACGGCGAAAATAAAATCGTTGTGAACCTCTGGTAAAAAACCGAGCCCGCCCTGTGTGCTGCCGCGCGGGCCTTTTCCTACAATCGCTCCGGAGCCGACGGCGATCTCCGCCTGTTCGTTTTGATAGCGGTATCGCTTCTTGGCGAGATCGGGCCAGTAGACGGACTTGACGCGCTCGCACTTGTAAGTCTCGCAATTCTTGATGCGAGGGGCGACGACGATCACCGCGATCACGACCGCGACTAGCGCCGCCACCATCCAACTCCAGCGCACACCGGCGAGGAAGAGCATGGCGGCCATGAATGAAGTGAAACTGAGCGCGCTCCCCGTATCGTTCTCCATGAAAACGAGCGCGGTTGGCAATGCCCATATCCCCACCGCAACTACGACCGTTCGCAGGTCCAGCGGGCGTTTCCTCACTCCGGCCAGGTAATACGCGAGAAACATTAGAGTGAATATTTTGGCCATCTCAGATGGCTGAAAGCTGAAAGAACCGAGTTCGAGCCAGCTCCGATTGTTGTTCACCGTTTTGCCGAGGGGCGTCTGCACCAACAACAGAAGCGCGACGCCGATCGCGTACAAATACGGCGCGGCGTTGAGGATGCGGCGGTAATCATGGAGCGTGATCAGAAACATCAACAACAGACCTATGCCGACCCCGACCAGCTGCCTGCGCCACAATCCGGGCGACGGCTGGACGCTCGAGATTTCGAGCACGCCGAAAACAGCCAGGCCCAAAGCGAGGCTGAACAGCGTCCAGTCGAAATCGGCGACATATCTGCGGTTGACGTTTACCATAAAAACTCACATTCGCCCGGGGGGCGGCCTCACAGTCCCGGTTCTCGCTTCCGGACTCCGAGCGCCCCCACCCGGGCCGCTATTTTCAGCTTTTATCTCCTCGGTCTTCGGGGGCAGATTACGAGTGCGGCGATAGTAATCGTCGTAAACCGCCTGAGTGCGCGGCGCGGAATGCGTGCCGCCGAATCCGGCGTTCTCGGTCAGAATCACCGAGCAGATTTCTGGCTTGTCGCGAGGCGCAAAGCCGATGAACCAGGCATGGTCTTTGTTCTTCGCCCCGGCCTTGTCCTTCGACGCCACCTGCGCCGTGCCGGTCTTGCCGCAGACGTCGAAGCCCTCGACGCGCGCCCCGCCCCCCGTGCCGCCCTCATTGACCACAGCGTACATGCCGTCTACGACGACCTTATGAATCGCGTCGCTCATCGGCACGTCGAAGGCGTTCTCATCTTTGTAGCTTCTCTCGTCGTGGGGGTCGCCCTTGCGATCAATTCCGGCGACCGCCCTCAGCAAGAAGTGCGGCGTATGCAGATGCCCGCCGTTGGCCAGGGCTCCGACATATCGCAATAGCTGGATCGGCGTCGAAGCGTTGCGGCCCTGGCCGAAAGAGGATACGGCCATGTCGAAATCGGTCCATTCCGCTTCATGCCGCAACTGCTTGATCCTGAATTCGAGCTGCGCCCTGAACGTCTTGTCGGTAGCCTCCTCCAATTGCTTCTCGACCTTTTTGATCTGCCATTCGAATTCCCGGAGCTTGGTTCGACGAACGGGAGGAATGCCCGCGCGCTCGTTGGGCAGATCGATGCCCGTGCGCTGGCCGAAATGGAAGAGATTGACCCATTTTTCAAATTTCTCGATTCCCATCTTTATGCCGAGGCGGTAGAAGTAACCGTCGGCCGAACGCTTAATGGCGTCGTGAATGACTGGTTGACCAAAATTCGATATCGAGCCAAGCAAATAGTTGCCGACCTGGAGAGGGCCGTCCTGAACGCGCGAATTTTCCGGAGTGATCGTGCCTTCGCTCAGCGCGGCGACTGTGGTCAGCAGCTTCCAGGTCGAACCAGGCGGGAACGCGCCCTGGATGACGCGGTTGTAGAGAGGCTTGTCGGGGTCTTCGTATAATTCGCGGATATCTTCCTTGCCCTCCGGCGTCTTGGCGCGTTGCGAGAAGATGTTAGGATCGAACGACGGACGGCTGACCATCGCCAGTATTTCGCCGTTGTTCGGGTCCATCGCCGCGATCGCGCCGCGACCCGCAGGCATCGTGTCGGCCTGCGCTTCGGCGGCTTTCTGAATGTCCAGGTCCAGCGTCGTGTACAGATCGCGACCCGGAACCGGAGGAATGACTTCGATCTCGCCCTGGGGCTGAATGCGGCCGCGGCTGTCTACGAGCACGCGACGCTCGCCGTCCTTGCCCATCAGGATGTCGTTGTATTGTCGCTCGATGCCGGATTTGCCGATGATGTCTCCGAGTTTGTATCCATTTTCTTTGCTGAAATCGCCGTTCGGCTTCTTCAATTCTTCGGGGCTGACTTCGCCGACGTAGCCGAGCGCGTGGGCGGCCAACTGGCCGTGGAGGTAAAGGCGCTGCGGCGCCCTTTCGGCGCGGATCATCGGGTAATCGTACTCATGCGCCTCGACCCAGGCGAGGTCACGTTCCGAGGCCAATTCTTTGATCACGATGGATTCGTGTTTCGCCTCAAGCTTGGCGTCCTCGAAGCGCTTGGCCAACCATTGTCGGTCGATCTCCAGGTGTTCTGCCAGCAGGTCGGCCATCTGAGGGAATTCAGAGTCTTTGACGTCCTTTCGGCTTAGAACAATGTTATAAGACGACTTGCTGGTGACCAGGGGCTTCCTATTACGGTCATAGATGGTGCCGCGCGGCGCAGGGATTGGAATGACGCGTATGCGGTTGGCTTCGGCGCGGTCGGCGAAGCCGCCGCTATTCATCACCTGCAGATACCACAGACGCGCGATCAGAGCCGCGAATATCACGATCGCGATGTAGTAGATGATCTGTAATCGCACCCCGGCCTGCCGCAGGTCTTCGGTCGGATCGAAACTTTGATTTCTGTCAGAAGCCATAACGTTTTTATAACCTTGGCCTCAAACGGCGCGCCTCCATACGACGCCGCCTTTGGTCTATTCCTTTATTAAAGACGCGATCCAGCGCGATGTAAAGCAGAACTGATGCGAAGAGATTGGCGAAAAGGTCGAAGACAACAGTCGCAGCTATTTCTCTGCCGCTGGCCAAGACTGGGAGTTCTAGATTTAGCGCCCACTTACTATAGAAGCCGAGGCGGACCATTGTATTGATGACGCTCCCCGCTGTGACGGCCAAGAACCTGAAGATCAGGTTATCGACCATGATCACGGAGGCGATTCGATCGGCGACATACGCCGCGAGCACCATTGCCAGGCCGTTGACGCCTACGCCGCGCCCCATCGATAAAGCGTCGTGAATGACTCCGGCGGCGGCGGCGGTCATGAGTGACCTGACGGCGTCACGCTGCAGAGCGATATAGACGACCACCAGCAACAGCCAACTAATGTGCCCTAACCACCGACCCAACGACAGCGGGACTTGCTGCGCCAGTGTGGTTTGCAAGTAAGCGGCTGCAAGCAGGCAGACCGTGATTTTTAGCGTAAGACCGCGGGATGCTTTCTCCAAACTCTCAATCTTCGGCTGTAGGCGCCATCGTCAGTCTGGTCATTACCCAAATATTTTTACCTTGCAGACGCCCGCTTTGGTCGCGTGGCGACCCATGAGCTTAGCCGTGGTTTTAAAACCGCGGACAGGCGAACGTTTTGCCTGCGTCGCGTAGCGACGATTGAATCATCCCTGAAGGTTCAACCGTCGCTGACGCGACGGAATTGATCCTCATCACGCTAACCGTGGGTTTAAACCCACGACTAAAGTCAAAAGCCGCTAAGCGGCAGGGACATGCCATCGTCATCTCACGCAAAAATTGGGTAATGACAAGCCTTACAGCTGGGCTACCGCCGCCCTTTTTCCGTAAAGTTCAACTCTCAGCTTTTAAGGATAGCGGCCTCCGCGAGGGATGGCATATGACATCTGCTCAATCCCTTACGGTCGGGCCACCGCTTAACGCCCTTTGCGACCAGGCGTTTTATCCTGTCTTTCCTTATCTTTTTCCTTATCGGCGCTGATCAATTCCTCATACTGGCGGCGAATCTCTTCGCGCGTAATCAGCAGCACGGCGACCGTTTCGAGTTTTTGAAGCGCGGTCGCAGGCTCGACGTCAACAGCCGAAGGAACCGACTCCGGATTGGTCAAATTCTTGACCCGCCCGATCAACAGACCTCTGGGGTAGAGTTGGTCTTGTCCGGAGGTGATGACCTGCTCGCCGTTCGCCAGCTTGCCCCCCTCCGTGATCACTCTCAATTCGCAGAGCGACTGATTTTTGCCTTTCAAGATTCCGACCACGCGGTTCTCGGCGGTCTGCGCAACCACCGCGCCGGCGCCGTGCCGCTCGTCGGTGATGAGCAATACGCGGGAGGAAATCGGCGAAACGGTGATCACGCGGCCCACCAGCCCCTCGGTTGTCACAACCGGTTGATCTTTCTCGACGCCCGCGAGCGATCCACGGTCAATGAGAACCGTTTTGAACCAGTCCTCGGGGTCACGGCCAATGACCAGCGCGTTCACTCGCCGGTAAGCCGACAGGGCCGGAGATCGGTTCAAGTCCTCGATCTGTTCAAAGAGCTTTGCTTTCTCGCGCAACTCGATGATCTGCGATTCGAGTTGCGAATTGTGGGACTTCAGCCACTCATTTTCGCGCTTTGCGCCGCGCAAAGCGAAATAGCCCGCCCAAATCGACTTGATTGACGAAACGCCATGCGACGCCAGCCACTGCAACGGCGTGGCGCCCGTCATCATCACGACCTGCACATATCGTATGTTCGGCTGCCCCGGGACGCGATTGAGCGAGATCAGAATCAGGTGAAGAATCACAAGGACCGCCAGCAACAGCCTCGGATTCTTTTTGGCCCTGTCTTTGGCCCTGTCAGTCAGCGTCATGAAATCAGATGAACAGCCACAGAGCGCACAGAGAGCACAGAGGACATAATCGTTTCTCTGTGTTCTCTGTGACCTCTGTGGCTAGCAGTCTTCATACATTTGAAAACCGGTATAAATTACGATGGCAGCGTCGCGCCGTCCCAGCGGACGCGGCGCAGCAGGTCGAAATCGGACAACATCATGCCGGCGCCGAGCACGACCGAAGAGAGCGGGTCTTCAGCCATCGATACCGGCAAGCCCGTCTCCTGCATCAACCGCATGTCGAGCTTCTTGAGCAGCGACCCGCCTCCCGTCAGCACGATCCCGCGGTCGACGATGTCGGCCGAGAGTTCGGGCGGCGTGCGTTCGAGCGCGACGCGCACGGCGTTGACGATGGTCGCGACCGAATCAGCCAGGGCTTCGCGGACCTCTTCGTCAGTCACGACGATGGTCTTCGGGATGCCCTCTATCAGGTTGCGCCCCTTGATCTCCATATTCTTCGGCTCATCGAGCGGCGCGGCCGACCCGATCTCCATCTTGATCTGCTCGGCCGTGCGTTCACCGATCAGAAGATTATATTTGCGCTTGATGTATTGAATGATGGATTCGTCCATCTCGTTGCCGGCGACGCGTACGCTCTTCGAGTAGACGATGCCGGACAGCGAGATTACAGCGATGTCTGTGGTTCCGCCCCCGATGTCGACAATCATGTTGCCGTGCGGTTCAGTGATGGGGAGTCCTGCCCCGATCGCGGCGGCCATGGCCTCCTCGACCAGGTAAACCTCGGAGGCTTTGGCGCGGTAGGCGCTGTCTTCGACCGCTCGGCGCTCGACCTGCGTGATCTCCGACGGGATGCCGATGACGATCCGCGGACTGACCCATTGTTTGCCGCCGTGAGCCTGCTGAATGAAATACTGAAGCATCTTCTCGGTCACTTCGAAATCGGCGATCACGCCGTCCTTCATCGGGCGGATTGCAACGATGTTGCCAGGCGTGCGCCCGAGCATCTCCTTGGCTTTGTTGCCGACGGCTTCGACCTTGTGGGTGACCTTGTTGATGGCGACAATCGAAGGCTCAGAGACGACAATGCCCCGGCCGCGGGCGAAAACGAGCGTGTTCGCCGTGCCGAGGTCAATCGCTAAATCACTGGAAAATAGACTGAATATTGAGCGTAGATTCATCTAAACTGACCTGGAACCTCTGCGGGTTCGGTCCTCACTCCCTGCGGAAAATTCTTTTTGCGGTTGTATCGCGTATTTGATCTCTCGCCGCGCGCTGCGCTCGCAGCATATCGCAAAAAGAACCCTAAATGAAGTGATTGGGAAAAATCAGGCCGGAAAAGCCGCAACGAAATTTGCTTTTCTACGATGACTTACTTCTATATCGGTGATACAGGCGGGGCCTGGCGGGAGTCGCCCACTTGTAGGGAACAGTGGGGGAACAGTGGAACTGCTGATTCAACAACCAAGGCCGGGGCGAGCTGACCTTCTTTAACAATCTTCTTTAAAGTGACAGACGCCTTTTGCTCTGGACCAGGTAAAAGCCATCGTGGAATAGGGCTAAAGCCTTCCACAGCAAGCTAAGCTAACACACGCCATGAAATCTTTTCAAGCTGAAAGTCGTTTGAGGGCGTCAAAGCTTGATGAAATTTTAAACGCGCTCGATTTGTCGCCGACCGAGCAGCGACATTCGACGGCGCCTGTCAGATTTACGGCGATGCGATTCGCCTGATTGACAAGCTCTCAGCCACTTCAATAAACTCAACCGCCCGACTCTGGTTAACATATTTCATGGAAAGTGAAATGGGCGCGATTCTTTTAGCGCGGCAGAAAACCGCGGAACATAGGGAAAATGGCGAAAGACGCGGAGGTTCTCCACTCTTTTCCGCGCCTTCCGGCATTTTTCAAACGTTCCGCAGGTTCCTGAACTTTCTTTACCGTCGTTTCAAAAGGGCCACGCCTGACAATTATCCAATGCTCAAGCTATACAACACTCTGACCAGCCGAGTCGAAGAATTCCAGCCGCTCAACCCGACAGAAGCGCGCATGTACGTCTGCGGCCCGACCGTCTACGATTACGCGCACATCGGAAATTTCAGGACCTTCCTCTTCGCCGACCTGCTGCGGCGCTACATTAAATACAGAGGCTACCGGCTGCGTCATGTAATGAACATCACCGACGTCGATGACAAGATCATCGCGCGCGCGGTCGAGAGCGGGAAACCGCTGCGTGAGTTCACCGATCAATACATTCAATTCTTCTTCGAAGACTTCGACGCGCTTGGCGCGGAACGCCCCGAAGAGATTCTGCGCGCGACCGATCACATTCCCGAGATGGTCGAACTTATCAAAAGACTCGGCGCGTCCGGCCACACCTACCAGTCCGAAGGCTCGATCTATTTCCGCATCGCCAGCTTCGAGAAATACGGGCGGCTGTCGAAGATGAATTTCGAGGGTGTCGTCGCCGGCGGGAGCGAGCGCGTCGACGCTGACGAATACGACAAGGAGAACGTGCGCGATTTCGTGCTGTGGAAAGCGGCGAAAACCGGCGAGCCGTCCTGGGAGACCGAACTGGGCAAGGGCCGCCCCGGCTGGCACATCGAATGCTCGGCGATGTCGATGAAATCGCTCGGAGAGACATTCGACATTCACGCTGGAGGCGTCGACCTGATCTTCCCGCATCATGAGAACGAGATCGCCCAATCGGAAGGCGCGACGCGCAAACCGTTCGCCCGCTACTGGGTCCACGCCGAGTTCCTGATGGTCGAAGGACAGAAGATGTCAAAAAGTCTCGGCAACTTCTTCACCTACCGCGATCTGGTCGCCAAAGGCCACACGCCGCGCGCGATTCGCTACCTGCTGCTCTCCGCGCCGCACCACAAACAGCTCAACTTCACGCTCGAAGGCCTGCGCGGGGCCGAGAAAGTTGTCGAACGCCTGAACGATTTCAAGAAACGGCTGACCGAGTTGAAGCCCGAGGCCGGTTCCTCGCCCGCCGTCGCCGAACTGATCGAAGGCTCGCGGCGGCGGTTTGAAGAGGCTCTGGATGACGATCTGAACACGGCCGAAGCCCTGGCTGCGATTCACGATTTCGCTCGCGAGACCAACGTCGCGATGAAGGGGAAGTCTATAAAAGCCGACGATCAGAAGGCGCTGCTCGCTCTCATCGACCGCTTCGACTCGGTCTTCAACATCTTCGGCGAGGTCAAACAGGAGTTGCTCGATTCCGATATTCAGGCTTTAATTGACGAGAGGCAGGCCGCGCGCGCCGCAAAGAATTTCGCCCGCTCCGATGAGATTCGCAATCAACTCACCTCGATGGGCATTATTCTCGAAGACACGAAAGAAGGCGTACGATGGCGCAGGAAGTGACAGCGCCGATACGGGCAATGATATTAGTCGTAAAACAGCACGTTCCCACACTCTCCCGCAAGAACCTCTTCGCGGATTAACCCTCCTGCAGAAAAATCAGGCGCGAATGGGACTTATAGGATCCAAAGTCCTTTAAGTCCTATAAGTCATATAAGTCCCATGGAAAATGAATTTGGAGGTAAAAGGATTATGAATAGCACTGCAGAACTCAAATCCGTGAGGTTTCCTCAGATCAAAACCGAATTGCCGGGGCCGAAAGCCAAAGAGGTCGTCGGCCAGGACGCGAAATACGTCTCGCCTTCTTACACGCGCCCGTACCCGTTGGTTATCAACCGCGCGAAGGGCGCGATGGTCGAGGACGTTGACGGCAACGTCTTCCTGGATTTCAACGCCGGGGTCGCGGTCTGTTCGACCGGACACTCGCACCCCCGCATCGTCGAGGCGATCAGGAAACAGGTGGACGATTTCATTCACATCTGCGCGGCCGATTATTATTACCCGCAATTGCCCGCGCTGGCGAAGAAACTGAGCGATCTCGCGCCGGGGAATTACGAAAAGAGGGTCCATTTCGGCAACTCCGGCGCTGAGGCCGTCGAGGGCGCGGTCAAGCTGGCGATGTACACTACGAGGCGGCCGAAGCTGATCGCCTTCTTCGGCGGGTTTCACGGGCGCACGATGGGCGCCCTTTCGCTCACTGCCAGTAAGGCCCGGCAGCGCGCCGGCTTCGGCGCTCAGGCGCTTGACGTTACGCACATCCCCTACGCCAACTGCTATCGCTGCCCCTACAAAATGACTCCCGAGACCTGCGGCGCGACAGAATCGAAAGGGCCGCACTGCGCGCGGGTGATCGAAGATCTGCTCTTCAAAACCACCCTGCCCTCCGACGAATGCGCGGCGATTGTCCTGGAGGTGATCCAGGGAGAAGGCGGTTACGTTGTCCCGCCCGCGTCATTCCTGCAGACGATCCGCGAGATCGCCGACCGGCATGGCGTGTTGGTCATCGCCGACGAAGTGCAATCGGGGATGGGCCGCACGGGCAAGATGTTCGCCTCGGAGCATTTCGATTTCACGCCCGACATCCTGACCTCGGCCAAGGGGATCGCCTCGGGCCTTCCGCTCAGCGCGACAATAGCGCGGGCTGACCTGATGAAATGGCAGCCGGGCGCGCACGCTTCGACTTTCGGCGGCAACCCGGTGGCGATTGCAGCCTCGCTCGCCACGATAGAATTGCTCGAAGACCGCCTGATCGAGAACGCGGCGAAGATGGGGGCCTACCTGCTCGAAGGTCTGCGGGCCCTGATAGACAAACACACTATCATCGGCGATGTGCGCGGCAAGGGCCTCATGATCGGCGTTGAACTGGTCAAAGACCGGACGACCAAAGAGCCCCACCCCGACGCGCTGGCAAAAGTGGAGACGGAGTGTTTCAAACGAGGCCTGATCACGCTGGGCTGCGGAGTAAGCACGCTCCGGCTCTCGCCGCCTCTGGTGATCGACCGGGATCAATGCGATTTCGCCATCAAGACGATTGATGAGGTTTTGAGCGCCGTCTGTTAGACAAGGGATGGGGCGACGGGGCGACAAGGCGACGGGGCGAAAAGCAGACGAGGGCGCAATTTATCTCCTTGTCACATTTTCGCCCCGTCGCCCCGTCGCCCCGTCGCCCCGTCGCCGTTTCACCCCTTCACCTTTTCACTTCCAACATGGCCCGTAAAAATTTATGATCACGCGGGAACTTACTGCCGTTCCTGGGGTCTAAGCAGGTGTCGTTGGAAATGAGAGCGAGGCGCGAGGTGAGGCCCTGAAATTTTGACCAAAAACCCACTGGAGATTGGGCGCGCATGCTGGCCGAAAAAGAGGCATTGCTGGTTGCCAGATTAGAGGAGTTCGGGCGCTCCGAACTTCTGACGCCGGAGTTTGGTCTAAACGGCGATCAGGATGCCGAACGCTCTGGGCAACCGTGTCCGTTTGAATCCAGGCTCGTCGCCCGTCTCAGGGCGGGCGAGATGGAGGCCTTCGACCAACTGGTCGAGGAATACCAGGCTCTGGTATATGCGCTGGCTCTACGCATTCTGAACGACGCCGAAGACGCGCGGGACGCTACGCAGGAGACGTTTTTGAAAATCTACCGCCACTTCGGCAATTTTCGCGGCGAGGCGAGCTTGAAGACATGGATCTGCCGCATCGCGATCAATCAAGCCCGCAGCGCGGATCGTTGGCTCCGGCGCCGTCGCCGTAACGACATGACTTCGCTCGACGCCCCCTGGGGGCAGTCCGCGAGCGCGAATGGGGGGAGGAACGAGGGGGCGAATGGCTACGACCATCGCTCGCCGATTGATTACCTGCAGAGCGGGTATGCGACTCCTGAAGACGAAACCTTGTTGCGGGAGCGCGGCCGGCAGATCGAACGCGGGTTAAGACAATTGAAAAAGGATTTCCGCATAGCAGTTATTTTGCGGGATATAGAAGGGCTCTCTTACGAGGAGATAGCCTGGGTGACCGAAGTTTCAGTCGGCACCGTTAAATCGCGCATCGCCCGCGGACGCGAGATGCTGCGCGAGGCAATACAAGCAGGAGAAAGAGGATTTAGTTTCGGGAGACGCCTCTCATCGTGAGCGCCTTTTTTCGACGCTCAAAGCCGATGGGTCGGCGAATACGACGGAACCAAAAACAGGTCAGCAACAATTTTTGGTTCTCTTAACTGCGCTCACGATGAGCGGCGTCTCCCGATTTTAAGCGCCGCGAGGCGAACGGGCGCAGGCGTTTTTCGGCTGCCGCGCCGCGCGCGCCAAGCGGGGCATTTGAGAAGAAGCCATGATCTGCAGAGATTTTCCATTGTTCTATTCGGCTCAACTCGACGGCCACGCGACTGAACATGATCAGTTTGCGCTCCAGCGGCATCTGCGTGAATGCGCTATATGTCGCCGCAGCGCGGCCGAGATGCGGAGCCTGCGCGCCAATTTACGGGCATTGGCCGCGCCACTCCCCGCCCCGGAATTGACCGGGCAGATTCAAAAGCGACTCCGGCAAGAGGCCGCGTCGCGCGCCAGAGTTCGAGCCGCTCGGGTTCCAGGCGGCGGAATAAGCTGGGGCGACGTTCGTCGGTTCTGGTTCAACTCCTTCGCCAACTGGCTGGACGGGCGCAGGACCAAAATCTTTTCACAGGGCGTCGGCGCGATTGTTTCAGTGCCGCTATTCTTCCTCGTGGTGCCCCACGTCTTCAAAGGGGCCAATGTCGTGACCGAAGCCTTCAGACAAGACCATCTCACGCTGACCCCGCCCGTTCAGGCGCCTCTGGCGCCTACGGCGATCTTCCAATATCGGAACGACGAGGCTTCGCGCTATCAGGCTCGGCTCAAAGCCGCGTTGATTTATCCGCCGCCTCCCCCATCCCTCAACATGAACCTCGAGTTCCAGGGGGTCGCCGCGCGTCTCATTGAAGAAGACGTGCTTTTGACCGCGGAAATCGGCAAGGACGGTGGGGCCGACAAGGTTACGTACTACGTGCCCCCTAATGACCCTTCGGTTCAAGAGAGCCTTTCGACCGCCATGTCGCAGCGCGGAATATTCCAGGGCGTCAAGCCAAATCAGAACACAAGTTCGATTGCGGTCGTCTATCTCAGCTCGATAACGACTACTGGCCGCCTTTAAATTCAGCGAGTGATTTTCCCGAGGGCTTCGTGAATGGGACTTATAAGTCTTATGAGTCTTATAAGTCCCATTCGTGTATGCAGGCGCCGAATTTTCCCGGAGAGAGGAAATGGAAAGCGAAAAACACAATAGGAAAACCGCCGCCCCGTTTATCAACGTCACGCCGCTGATCGACGTGCTGCTGGTCTTGCTTATCATTTTTATGACCCTCAGTCCGACGCGGCCGAGCAAATTCGACGCCAGGATTCCGGATAAACAGGAGCCCGATGATATCAATAAAGATCATGATCTCGCGCTGGTCGTGACGATCAATCACGGCGGCGGCTACGCGTTGAACATGCAGCCGGCGAAGACGCTCGACGAATTGCAATCGCAATTGCGCCGCGCGCTCGACGGACGCCCCGTTGATCGAAAGGCCGTATTCCTGAAGGCCCCGCGCGCGTTGAGCTACGGCGATGTGGCGAAGGTCATAGACATAATGAAGCTCGCCGGTTGCGCGCCTATCGGCTTACAAATCGAGAACCTCGATCAATAATAACTCGTCATTCGTCATTTATCGCATATCCATCGGCTGAGACGTCGCATCAAGGAGAAATGCGATGTTCGATAGACTGGTTGAATCAGCAAAGGAGAAACAAGGGAGGCGCGCCAGGCGGCTCTTCCTCGCAACCGTGGCGGTCTATGCCGTGGCGCTGACCGCACTCGGCGTAGCGACCGTCATCGGGTTCCACCCGGCGCTGGCGGGGGGGAATGAGGTATTATCAATACTGATTCCTCCGCCCGTGCCTTCAGGGCCTGATCCGGATTCTGTACAAATAAAAACGAATCTTAAATCAACGCCCGATCAGGGGTTTGTGGCGCCGAAACCGACCGTGGCAGTTCTGCCGTGGGATCACCTGAAAGACTTGGAACCAAGGGTACCGGTTGCTGGCGCTCCCATTGGGGCAAAAATTGGCCCTTGGGGAGGGGGGCCTGGCGCCTCAGACACGGGAGAGATGCCGCCGCCGCCTCCGACGCCGACGCCAACGCCAGTTGTAAAACCCGCTGCGACGCCGGCGCAGAATACCGTCGTCAGGCTGACGAGCATGCTCACGCAAGGGCGGGTGCTCCGGAGAGTGCAGCCCCCTTACCCTGTAATCGCGAAGCAGGCGGGGATTGAAGGCCCGGTGCAGGTCCAGATCGACATCTCTGAAGACGGCGCCGTCACTAATGTGACTCTGCTTTCCGGCCACCCCCTGTTGCGCGACGCCGCGTTGCGGGCGGCCAAACAATGGCAGTTCATACCGACCGAGTTGAATGGACACCGTGTGCGCGCAATCGGCATGATCACGTTTAACTTTACGCTCAATAGAAAACAGGTAGGGCTTATAGGACTTATGGGACTTATGAGACGTGGGAATCTGCGTCTCATAAGTCCCATAAGTCCTATAAGCCCTACCTGTTTTCTATTATCTCCGCTTCGCCTGAGTTTTCTTGCCGGTTTTGGCTTTTGTTTTGTTCAGGTTGGTGGTTTTAATAACCGCCTTACCGTTGGTTGAAATTTTCGGGCGGGGGGCGGCCGGCAGCAGCGCCTGGGCGAAGACCTCCCGCACATTCTCGACGAAGATGATTTCGAGGTCGCGCTGTGGCTCTTTGGGTACCTCTTCCATGTCCTTGCGGTTTTGTGCGGGCAGGATGACTTTCTTCATTTGCGCGCGGTGGGCGGCGAGCAGCTTCTCTTTCACCCCGCCGATCGGCAGCACGTCGCCGCGCAGCGTGATCTCGCCAGTCATCGCGACGTGTTTGTTGACCGGGCGGTTCGAAAGGGCCGAGATCAGCGCGGTGGCCATTGTGATGCCCGCCGAAGGGCCGTCTTTCGGGGTCGCGCCCTCGGGAATGTGGATGTGAATATCGGTCTTGGAGAATATGTCTTCGTCAATGCCCAACTCCCTGGAGCGCGACTTGGCAAAGGAGTAGGCCGCGACCGCCGACTCGCGCATCACGTCGCCCAACTGGCCCGTGAGCTGCAGCGTGCCCTTGCCCTTCATCGTCAGAGCCTCAATGAAGAGGATGTCGCCGCCAGTGGCCGTCACCGCCAATCCCGTCGC
Organism: Blastocatellia bacterium; assembly: GCA_036565725.1. Classification (GTDB taxonomy): domain Bacteria; phylum Acidobacteriota; class Blastocatellia; order RBC074; family RBC074; genus JAJVID01. The sequence continues at coordinate 13,993 of DATCXQ010000835.1, read as the reverse complement.
CACGCCGATCTGGTCGTGTTTCAACATCTCTTCGGGTTCTATTTTGGTCGGCCCCAGAAATTCGCTCAGGTTTTTGACCGTGACCTTGACCTGCTCGTTGTCGCCTTCGGCGACCCGGCGCGCCACCTTGCGGCAGATTTTGCCGATCTCGCGCTCGAGCTGGCGGAGGCCCGATTCGCGCGTGTATTTAACTACCGCGTCGCGCAGCGCGGGCTCTGAAATGGTCAGGTTTTCCGGCTTGATGCCGTTCTCGTCCATTTGTTTTGGGAGCAGGTGGCGGAGGACGATTTGCAGTTTCTCCTCCTCGGTGTAGCCCGAAAGGCGAATGACCTCCATTCGGTCGCGCAGCGCGGGCTGAACGGTTTCGAGCACATTGGCCGTGGTCATGAACATCACGTTCGACAGGTCGAACGGCGCGTTCAGGTAATTGTCGCGGAACGAGAAGTTCTGCTCCGGGTCGAGCACTTCCAACAGGGCGGACGATGGGTCGCCGCGAAAATCTGAGCTGACCTTGTCGATCTCGTCGAGCATGATCAACGGGTTGCTCGTTGCGGCCTGCTGAATCGCCTGGATGATTCGGCCTGGCATCGCGCCGACGTAGGTTCGGCGGTGGCCGCGAATTTCAGCCTCGTCGTGGACGCCGCCCAGACTCAACCGGACGAATTTTCGGTTGAGCGCCCGCGCGATCGAACGGCCGAGGCTGGTCTTGCCCACGCCCGGCGGGCCGACCAAACAAAGGATCGCCCCCTTCGGCTTCTCTTTGATCTTGCGGACGGCGAGCGCCTCGATGATGCGCTCTTTGACCTTTTCCAGCCCGTAATGATCCTCGTCCAGGATCTCCTGAGCCTTCTTCAGGTCGAGATTCTCCTTCGAGCGCGTCGACCATGGCAGCGCGACCATGATGTCGAGCCAGTTGCGCAGTGTGGCCGTCTCGGCCGCGTCCGGGTGCATGCGTTCGAGCTTCTTCAACTGGCGATCGACCTCTTCCTCGACGGGCTTCGGCATCTTGCCTTTGGCCATCTTTTCGCGGTATTGCGCGATGTCTTCGGCCAGTTCGTTGCCTTCGCCCAGTTCCTGCTGGATTGCCTTCAACTGCTGGCGCAGGTAGAACTCGCGCTGCGAGCGGTCGATCTCGCCCTTGGCCTGGGTGTTGATCTCCTGCTGGACGGTCAACACTTCGATCTCTTTCGTCAGAAGCTCGTTGACTCGGTGCAGGCGCGGGGTCACGTCCAGTTGCTCGAGCACAGTCTGCGCGTCTTCGACTTTAAGCTCCAGGTTCGATGCGGCCAGGTCGGCCAGTCGCGCCGGGTCTTCGACAGTCGTAACGATGGCCATCACTTCGGGCGAGATGTTCTTGCCGAGCGTGACGGCCTTTTCGAGCGACGACCTGATGTTGCGCGTCAGCGCCTCGAGCTCCAGATCCTCTTTGGGCGGATTTTCTTTCAGCTCTTCGATCCGCGCCAGCAGGTAGTTCTGGTTGTCTTCGAGGTAGTTGATCTTCGCGCGCGCGATGCCCTGCACCAGGATGCGGATGCGCCCGTCGGGCAGCTTCAGCATGCGCATGATGATCGCCACCGTCCCCACTTCGTAAAGATCGCCCTGACCAGGCTCTTCTTTGTCGGAGTCCCGCTGCGCCGTGAGCATGATCATGCGGTTTTCGGCCAGCGCCTGGTCAACGGCGCGGATCGAACGTTCGCGGCTGACGAACAGCGGTACGATCATGAATGGAAAGATCACGATGTCGCGCAGCGGCAGCACCGGCAACGTCTCGGGGATCTTGATTTGTTCTTCGGCGCTTTCGGGCGCCGCCTGTGTTTCTACTAGCTCTGTAGACATATTCAATATTGGAGGTTGGAGGTCGGCGGTTGGTGGTTAGCTAATTATCCTAACCAACCACTCGGGCGCCGACCTCCAACTCAGTCGGAAACCGGAATTGTAATCTCTTTTCCACAATCGCCGTTCTTCGGCAACCGGATTTGCAGAATCCCGTCCGCCAACCTCGCCGATATGTTCGGCGTGTCAATCGGCCATTTGAGCTGCAGACTGAACGTGAAGGCGCCGAAAGTCCGTTCGAGGCAGATGAATCGGATCGGGCGCTCTTCTTCGGAGAGCAGTTTGCCGGTGATGTTATCCCGCTCCTTGCGGCATTCGATCTTGAGGACGTTGTCGAGCAGCGTGACGCGCGCATGTTCGGGCGGGACGCCCGGCGCCTCGACTCTGACCAGGATCGCGTCCTCCATCTCGCACACGTCCACCGGCGGCGCCCACGCCACGGGCGCGGATGAACCGAGCGTCATCGCCCGCATCTCCTCCAACCGCGCCAGCATCCGTCGCATCTGTTCTCTGAGTTGCTCAGCGAAATCTCTTGACACCGGGCTCAAAGGATTAGTTATCGCCATAAATTCCGCGTGGCGCCGGCCGTGTTTCCGGCCCGCCGACTAGATGATTCTGGAAATGACATGTTATGGAATCAGCAATGGATTCTAGCTTTCACTTCTGAAGCGCGCAAGAAGGGGGAAAACTCAACAGGGCTTTTACGAAGTCGTCATGGAGAAACCAAGGCTTTGTTCAAAAATAATTCTGTTCAAAATAAATTGATCACTTTTAGGAATAGGAGTGGAATATTGTGTAAAGCTCAATAGAACCTGTTCATAATTTTAGGCCCCATTCCCATCGAATAGTTCTACTCGCCGTTGCTTGCCGAAGAGGCTGCCACTGTAGGTTTCCACCGCAACACGGGCTTGCGGGCCGCCGCCGCTTCGTCGAGTCTGCCGATGCGCGTATTGTGCGGCGCCGATTTGACCAATTCGGGGTTTTGCTCTGCCTCCGTCGCGATCGATTTCATCGCGTCAATGAACAGGTCAAGTTCTTCACGCCCTTCGCTCTCGGTCGGCTCGATCATCATCGCGCCGGGCGCCACCAGAGGGAAATAGATGGTCATCGGATGGAATCCGTAATCGATCAACCGCTTGGCGATGTCGAGCGTGTGGACGCCGAATTTCTGCTGGCGTTTGTCGATCAGGATCACCTCGTGCATGGGTTGGCCGTCGAAGGCGATGTCGTATGTGTCCTTCAGGCGGTGGGCGATGTAATTGGCGTTGAGCACCGCCGTCTCGGTCGCCTCGCGCAGACCTTCGGGGCCTAAGGTGAGAATGTAACAGAGCGCGCGCACCAGCACCGAGAAGTTGCCGCAGAAAGCGCGCACCCGGCCTATTGACTGTGGGCGGTCGTAATCCAATCTCAAAACGCGCCGGCCATTGTCGTCGGTCTCGACGACGCGCGGGAAGGGAAGGAACGGCTCAAGCTCTTTGGTCACGGCGATCGGCCCAGCGCCGGGCCCCCCGCCGCCGTGCGGGGTCGAGAACGTTTTGTGCAGGTTCAGGTGAATCACGTCGACGCCCATATCGCCCGGTCGCGTCACGCCGACCAGCGCGTTCATGTTCGCGCCGTCCATATAAACCATGCCGCCCGCCTCGTGGACGATGCGGCAGACCTCTTCGATATTCTCCTCGAACATTCCGAGAGTCGAGGGGTTGGTCAGCATTAACACCGCGACGTCTCCGTTGACGGCCCGGCGCAGGTTTTCGATATCGATCGCGCCGTTGGCGTTCGACTTGATCGTCTTGACCTGATAGCCGCAGACGGCGGCCGATGCCGGGTTGGTGCCGTGCGCCGAATCGGGGATCAGCGCGAGTTTGCGCGCGTCGCCACGCGCTTCCAGGCATTTGCGGATCACCATCAGCCCTGTCATCTCTCCCTGCGCCCCGGCGGCGGGTTGAAGACTGACTGCAGGCAGTCCCGTAATCTCGGCCAGCGCGTCTTCAAGCTCCCTGAGCAATTCCAGATTGCCTTGCGCCAGATTGTCGGGCGTGTACGGGTGCGACGAAGCGAAGCCTTCGAGCCGCGCCACGCGCTCGTTGAGCTTCGGGTTGTACTTCATCGTGCACGAGCCGAGCGGGTACATCCCGTAATCTACCGCGTAGTTCCACGTCGAGATCCGCGTGAAGTGACGGACAACGTCGACCTCGCTGACTTCGGGCAGCCCCGCAAGGTCGTCGTCGCGCAGCAGTTTTGGATCGATCAGAGAATCTAGAGGCGCCGCTTCGACGTCGAGCGCGGGCAGCTTGTACCCCACGCGCCCCGGCCGCGAACGCTCGAAGATCAGACCTTCGTTTTGATTGACGTGAACGGATGCTTTTTTAATCATCATGTAGGATTTATATGACCTATTAGGACCTAATGGTCTTTGAATAAATAGGGCGCCAAACATTGTAGGGGTGGGTTTTCCCCGCGCCTGTCTGGGATCCGGGCGATGGGGCGGGGGAAAGGACGTCCCTACGTTAGATTGCGTGGGCGCATTTAATCATCAACAACCTATAATCCTATTCATAAAGCCTCAACCAGAGAATCAATTTCCGCCTTTGTCGTCGTTTCGGTGACGCACATCAGAATTTCGTTCTTCATTTCATGGAAAAATCGAGAGAGCGGGAGGCCGCCGATGATCTTTTTATCGGCGAGCCTGGACAGAATAACCTCCGACGGTTTCGGACAGCTGACCACGAACTCATTGAAGAAGGGCGCGTCGAATCGCAGCCGGTAACCGCCGACCGCTGCGATCCGCTTCGCCGCGTAATGCGCTTTCCGCATGTTAAGTTCGGCCACTTCGCGCAAACCGCCTCTGCCCATTATTGAAAGGTAGATAGTGGCCATCAGCGCGTAGAGCCCCTGGTTGGTGCAGATGTTCGAAGTCGCTTTCTCGCGGCGAATGTGTTGTTCGCGCGTCGCCAGCGTCAGCGTGTAGCCGGGGCGGCCCTCGGCGTCGGCGGTCCGGCCGGCAAGTCGCCCCGGGATCTGCCGCATTAATTTTTCGGTCGTCGCGAAGAATCCGCAATAAGAGCCGCCGAACGACAGCGGGATGCCGAACGATTGCGCCTCGCCGCAGACGATGTCGGCCTGGGCGCGGCCGGGGGCTTGCAGCAACCCCAGACTCAACCCCTCGGTGACCACGACCGCGAACAGGGCGCCGATGCGATGGGCCGCCTCGGAAAGCGCCCGCAAATCCTCGACGCCGCCGAAGAAGTTAGGCGATTGAATGACGACGGCCGCGACGTCAGAGTCCAGAGAATTCAAGGCGTCGAGCTTCAAAGCGCCGGTCTTTTCATCGAACGGCAGCGTAATCTCGTCAATCCCGGCGTTGCGAATGTAGGTGTCGACGACCTCGCGATATTCGGGGTGCAGGTTGCCCGCGAGCGCGACCTTCGGGCGGTTGGTCACGCGGTCTGCCATCAAGACGGCCTCGGCGGTCGCGGTCGAACCGTCGTAGAGAGAGGCGTTCGAGACCTCCATTCCCGTCAACTCGCAAATCATCGTCTGAAACTCGAAGATCGCCTGCAACGTGCCCTGACTGATCTCCGGCTGATAGGGCGTGTAGGAGGTGTAAAACTCCGAGCGCGAGATCAGCGTGTCAATGACGGTCGGGATGAAATGGTCGTAAGCGCCCGCGCCCAGAAACGAGACCATCCTTTCGCCAGTGTGTCGTGTTGCGTTGCGCTCGGCCAGGTCGCGGAAGAAGTTGAGCGTTTCGGTTTCGGAAAGCGCCCGGGGCAGGTCGAGTAGGCGGTTGAGCTTGAGGCGGTCGGGGATTCCACAAAAAAGATCGGCGACGGATTTGCGGCCCATTTCGAGCAGCATCGCCTCACGCTCTTCGGCCGAATTCGGAATATAGCGCATCGTGTTTCTAGAATTGCGGATTGAGGATTGAGGATTGAGGATTGAGGATTGCTATAACTTTACAATGCTCGATTTCACGTCCGGTTAAACAAACTCATCAATCCGCAATCCGCAATCTGCAATCCTCAATCCGCTTACTCCTCTTTTTGTGATTCTATAAAGTCCTCATATTCGCTCGCCGACAGCAGGCTGTCGACCTCGCTCGGCTTACCGATCTTGATTTTGATCATCCACCCGTCCGCGTATGGTGAGTTGTTGACCAATTCCGGGGCGTCGGCCAGAGCCTCGTTGAGTTCGATGACCTCGCCGGAGACGGGGACGTAGAGTTCGCTGAAAGTCTTCACTGATTCGACCTCGCCGAAAGTGGCATGCGCTTCAAACTTCTCTCCCACGCGCGGCAGTTGGACGTGAACGACGTCGCCCAATTGCTCCTGCGCGAAGTCCGTGATGCCGACCGTGCCGACGCCGTCGGCGACGCGAATCCATTCGTGATCCTTGGTGTAATGAAGGTCGTCAGGGTAAGCAGCCATTGCGGATTCTCCTTGGTTGGCGCCTGGCGCCAACTACCTACTTCTCTTGTAAAAAGGCGTCTGCGCGACCTGCGCCGCGAGCCTCCGCCCGCGCACGTCGACTTCAAACGCCGTTCCGACGCCGGTATATTCAATAGGCAGATACGCCAGGCCGATGTTCTTTTTCAGATACGGAGCGTAGCTGCCCGACGTGACCACGCCGGCCTCTCGATCGTTGATGAATATGGGGTAGTGGTCGCGGGCGACGCCTTTATCGGTTATTTCGAAACCGACGAGCTTGCGCGTCAACCCTTCTTCTTTCTGTCGAAGGAGGCGATCACGCCCGATGAAATCGCCCTTGTTCAATTTGCAAATCCAGCCCAGGTCTGCCTCAAGTACGGTAGTCCCGCTGTCAATGTCGTTGCCGTAGAGCGCCATCTTGGCTTCGAGCCGGAGCGTGTTGCGCGCCGCCAGGCCGCAGGGCAGAATGCCGTGTGGTTTGCCCGATTCTAGAATCTTGTTCCAGACGCGATCTGATTCATTAGGATCGAAGTAGACCTCGAATCCGTCTTCGCCCGTGTAGCCGGTTCGCGCGATGATCGCCGGGACGCCGTCAATGTCGCCGCGCGCGAACCAATAATATTTGATCGCGGAGAGCGGGACGCCGGTCAGCGGTTGCAGCGTCTCCAGAGCCTTCGGCCCCTGAACCGCCAATTGCGTATAGTCGGCGCTGACATTCGTCGCCTCGGCGTCATAATCGAGGGCGTGGCTGTCAATCCAAGCGAAATCTTTGTCGGTGTTGGAGGCGTTGACGCAGAGGAAGTAATGGTCCGGGGCGAAGCGATGAACCAGAATGTCATCAACGAACGTGCCTTCGGGGTAAGTCAGCCCGGAGTATTGGGCCTGTCCGTCGTCGAGTTTGCTTGCGTCGTTGGTGGTCAAGTGTTGGACGAATTCCAACGCCTGCGGCCCGCGAATTTCGATCTCGCCCATGTGGCTGACGTCAAATATCCCGACCGCCGTGCGCACCGCCATGTGCTCTTCGATCGTTCCGGCCGGGTACTGAACCGGCATGTCCCATCCGCCGAAATCGATCATTCGCCCGCCCAACTTCCGGTGCGCGTCGTTGAGCGTGGTCTTCTTCAAATGGCTCATTTGAGTCTCTGACAACGTTTGCCGAATCCTCTGGAAAAGCTCTTGTCCCCTGCGGAAAAGCCAATATTGGCGGGGAGATCAACTGGAAGGCAAACCTAACACACGGTTTACAAATTCGTCAACCGGGCGGGAGTTGGGTGTTGGGTATTGTGGATTGGGGCTCGCGGAAGAGGAAAAATCCCTCGATTCAAGGTCGAATTCCACTTCTGAAATACGCGGGTTAATGTCGAGATTACGATCGCTTCTTCTTCACAAGACTCAACCAATTGAGCGCTTTTACAAAGAGCAGATAAAATAAGGGTCCGCCTATGACCAGGTATATCAAGCGCTGAAAATAGGCTGGAGTCGAATAATCCCACCAGGGAAATGCTCCGGGCAGGACATTCGGCAAAACCATGCCTGTCGCCATCATCAATCCACCTATTGCTACGAATAACCTAGGAGGTAGACGTTTAAATGCCGGTCTCGACTGCATTATAAAAATACCGACAAGCATAATCAGATATCCCACGCACGTCATAGCCATAACAATTTCTGTGAGTGAGGAGATGGGCCTTCCGGAGCTCAGACCCAGGCTTTCCAGTTCTCTTCGGATAGAGAGGATGTTCCATAACTTCAGCGTTCCGTCCGCGCCGCCGGTGGCCAATGTCGAACCCCAGACCGGAGCGAAAGCCAGCGCTGTCACAGTGGTTTTATGCGCCTCCCACTTATACAATTGATGTCCACTGGCAGGAAATACCCGTCTGTTCAACTCATCTCTGGTTGGAAGTAGCCATAAGCAAATCGTCTTATCCTCCGCTCCCGAGGCCAGATAAAAACCCTCGGGGTCTATCGCGAGCGCAGTTACGGAACCCTGGTGGCCTTGCCAAATACCGATTTCACGGCCAGTCTCCACTTCGTTAACCACGATACCTCCCGAATCAATTGGAGGAACACGCGAGCCGGAGAGGATGAGCTTTGAATCGGGGCTAAATACGACTGTCCTCGCGGTTTGATCCAGCGTGCGAATTATATTTCCGGTAGCGGCGTCCCGGATATCAACCTCGGAGGAAGTGCAGGTAGCCACTAGTTTGCCATCGGGGCTGAAACTGACGCATGAAGTAGTATCCAGCGACTCCAGGTTCCAGATCTTCCGCTTCCAAATCGCCAGTCTTTTTTGCGTGGCCAAATCCCACAGTTCCAGAATTCCCTTTCCAGTCGGTCCGGAATGTCCTGACGGGTATCTGTTTATTAACTCGCAAGCCATCACTAAAAATTTTCCATCCGGACTGATTGCGAACGCCACCGGTCGAGCAAATATTTCCCCAGAAGGTTTAACCGAGAGAAACTTGAAACTGGAATAATCAGGGCTCTCCAGGACAATTTCATGGTTCTCCGGAGAGAGGCGCCAGAATTTCACTGGAAATTCATGGCGATCGAAGTCGGTTGCCCACAACCGGCCTGATTTGTCGAAGAAGCTATAATTGCCTGGTAGTTTTTGGGTCGAGGGGATTAACTGAGGCGTTGTAAACTTATCCAGCTTTGATACTTCCCATAGCATGCCGTTAGAAGACAACTGTGTCGGGTGGGAGGTTCCGAAAGATAGCGAGTTGAGTTGCTCAGAAATCAGATAGGTTGGCGCCGGCGGAATAATTTCCCAGACGTTGAGAAAGGTATTTCCTATATTAAACCCTCCTTTGAGTGGAATTTCCGATGAGAGCAGTTTGGGGGCAGTGTTCAATGAGCCCACCATGCGGGGAATTACCGATGGGCGCGCGCCGACCTCGTCCCGGATCCATCCGCCGCCGCCGGTGGTAAGTAGCCGGCTGTTTTCGCTCCAGACCGGAGAATGGTTATCACGCAAGATTGCCACTTCGCGCCCATTTTCAGTTTCGAAGATCCAAACGCCGCCCTTTGCTCCCTCGGTGGTAAAGACCGCAAGCATCGAATTATCGGGGCTGAAAGCAGTCTGATCGAAATAAATTCTGTTATTCGAGCCCAGCATAATGATCCGCTGCCTGAAGTTTGTAGTGGTCATATCCCACAATCGAAGAAGATTTGGGGTTGCCTGGCTAAAGACGGCTGCCAGACTCCCATCTGCGCTGAGCAGCGCTTCTAACTCGTTTTTGTCAGAAACCGATAGTGAGCCGATTTGCCGGTTGGAGGGAATATCCCAGACGATTAGCGTATCGTACTGACTAGAATGAGCTGGTCGCAGGATGGCGATCCGCCCATTGGCGCTCACAGACATAAAGGTCATGCCTAGGGGCGTGGCGAAGCTATGTTTTTGGGTGTTTAAGTCCAAGCGCGCGATGCGCCCCTCGACGTTAATCAGCAAGTCTTTGTTTGATACGAAAGTTATTGGTTCTCCATCAATATCAATACAAGACTGCTCATTGACACGGGCGCCCGGATTGATCAACCAAATCGGGCCGTACCTATTATCCCCTTTTACCAAAGTAGCGCCATTGGGACTGAAGAGCAACGGACCAAGAAATTGTTGATTTATGTTTTCGGTTTCAATGACATCTTTCCGCGTGATTGGATCCCAGAATCTCATCTGATCCTTAATGTCGTTTGGCCTTGTATATGACTTGCCGTCTTCCATCAATCGAGTTTCTGTTTCGAGCGTCTCCTTCCATAGCGCCAGCAATGGTTTGTAGGGAGGCGGGAATCCTGCGTACCCCACCCTGTCGCCAGATGATCGATCCGATGGGAATGCCGTAGATGGAAAGGCGGTTGGCTCTTGCGGCTGCCCCGTAGGGCTGAAAGCGAACGCGCCACATTCGGTCGAGGCTAAAAGCTTACCGGAAATCGCCTCTCGCACCATGATCATCGGCGCCTTAGAGCCGTCTCTGAGTATGTACCCGTTCTCGTCGATGCGACTAAGGAAAGCCAGTAGCTTTGAATCGGGGCTGAAAACAGGCTTGGACATAGGCTTGGACTCGCCCCCATAAGGGAACTGATGGAGCAGGGTCACGCCCGGGGTGGTAATAGTCTGAGTCGCTTCCTGGTATAGCAGCGGTGTTCGTTTGATGCGCGCCGCCTCGGACGCCGCCTCTAATGACTTGGCTCGATTGCCTGCGAGCCGCTCCAGCCGCACTCTATCAAGGAGCGATTGCCACAGTCTCTCCCGATATGTGAATGCCGAGAGCGAGGCAAGCGCCGCCAGCAGGACCAGCGATGCAGTCGCTACCGCCGCCCATGGGTTGCGGCGACACCAGCGCCAGGCTCGGTTCACCCGATTGATCGATCTCGCCAAAATCGGTTTGCAGTTCAAATAACGGTCGAGGTCATCGGCCAGTTCCTGCGCCGATTGGTATCGCCTCCGCCGCTCTTTCTCTAAGCACTTAAGACAGATCGTCTCCAGATCCCGATTGAGCCTTGGCGCCAGTAATCGCGGCGACACAGGTTCCGAATTGAGGACTAATAAGACTGTGTCCAGTGGCGTCGCGGCCTGAAACGGCGGACGCCCGGTCAACAACTCATACAGGATCGCGCCGAGCGCGTAGACCTCACTCGCCGGCCCTACTTGATCGCTTTTGCCAGCGGCTTGCTCAGGCGACATATAGCTCGGCGTGCCCAGCACCACGCCCGTAATTGTCAGCCGCGAGTCACTATCCATCCGCTTGGCCAGGCCAAAATCCGTGATCCGCGGCTGGTTCGCTTCATCGATCAATATGTTCGACGGCTTCAAGTCGCGATGCAGAAAGCCTTGCCGATGCGCATAGTGGATCGCCTCAGCGGCGGTTTTGACATGGCGCGCGGCAGTCTCCGCCGGAAGCGGATGCTCTCTGACCAGTGCGGCAAGGCTCTGCCCTTCGACATAGTCCATCGAAAAGTAGAGTCGGCCCTCGTGTTCGCCTACTTCGTGAATTGCGACAATGTTAGGGTGTTGCAGATTAGCGGCAGCTTCGGCTTCGGCGCGGAAACGCGGCGCCGCGGTTGCGGAGGCCAGCAAACTGGGCAGCATCATCTTCAGGGCGACGACGCGGTTGAGACTCAACTGCCTGGCTTTGTAGATCACTCCCATTCCGCCTCGCGCGATCTCCTGTAGCAATTCGTAATCGCCGAAGGTTTGCCTGGCCACAGGTCCCGCGGCCGCGGCTGGGTCGAAGGCCGATGAGGTCGGATCTGAGTCGTATGGAGCGTCGAGAACTGCGGTGGAGGGCTCGAGCGCCAACTCAAACAGGCAACTCGGGCACAGACCGGCGGGAGCGTCTGTGGCCAATGGATTTCGGCAGCGTGGGCAGAAACGCGGTTGGGTCATAGATGGTCTCCTTCTTCAGGCATTTACTTCCATCCTGTACTGAAGCAAACCGCGGGAAAAGGTACGGGCAGTTCAAAAAAATTATGATCTCAGAGCAGCGAGCAGCGAGCGTAATTCGGCGTCGATGGCGTCCGGTTGGTCCGGGCGCATGATAGTTTGTGCGATTTCGGCGCGCATTAATTCACGGAAGCGGCGGCGCAGGCGATGAACGGCCGCTTTCACTGCGCCCTCACTCATCCCCAACTCGGCGCCTATCTGACGGTAGGTAACCTCGCCGTCCGCCCCGATCAGAAATGATTTTACACAGTTGAAGAGGCGCGCTCTACCGGTATCGGTGAATTCTTCTTCGAGGCGTTTGAGAGCAAGATCGATCACCGTAAGCGCCCACCGGCGTTCAAAGAGTTTCTCCGGGGTAAGGAGGTCGGCTCTATCCGTGCGGTAATAGCCCTCGGCGCTGTCCATTTCCAGCGGAATGATGGTTACCCCGCCGCCGCGCTTTTGCGCCTGTTTGCGATCCCACTCATTCGCCAGGAAATGATTCAATGAGGCCAACAGAAAAGAGCGAAACTTGCCCTTCTCTCGATTGGCGTCGCCCAGATAGTTTTTCTCCAGCAGGCGCTCAAAGAAGGCTTGAGTCAAATCCTGCGCTTCTGAGATTTCATATCCCCGCCGCCGAATGTAGGCGTAAAGTGGCGGCCAATAAGCTGCGCAAAGGGCGCCGAGCGCGTTTTCTGACTCCGGTGTCGAACGCTCGGCGGCTGCCAGCACTAAACTCCATTGCGTTGAGTTGAAGCGCCCCAATTGCGGGTTAATGAATTGTTGATCGGAATTCTTAACGGGCATGAGCCAAATTCTATGGCCGGAAACTCGTAGCTCGCAAGACAGCCTCTTCAATTGATCTCGGCTGATTTAGACGTTATCTATAAGCGCCATGGCGAGTCATGGCGCCCGCATTTACAAAAAGTGATCCGACATCAGCAGATTAAAGCTGAAAATTTTTGCGCACTGCGGCCACTGACTGTGCGTAATGGCAAGTGGAACCCGGACAGATCAATTGATCGAGAGGAAAGAGGGCGGAATGCAGCGAGCGGACGACACCCTGTCGCGCGCGAAAGATGGTGATCAGACGGCCTTCGCCGACCTGGTGCGCGAGCATCAGGCGATGGTCTTCTCTATTGCTCACTATTTCTCGCGCGACCGGGCGACGGCCGAAGACCTGGCGCAAGAGGTGTTCATTCACCTCTACCAGAATCTGGCGGCGATCGAATCGCCGGCGCATCTGAAATTCTGGCTCCGCCGAGTGACCGGCCACCGCTGCATCGACCACGCCCGTAAACACAGGGTGAAGACCGTCAGCGTTGAAGACGCGCCGGAACCCGTCGCGACGGCGGATTTCCGGGACTCGTTGATGACCGAAGCGCTGCGCCGGATCGTGGCCACGCTGCCCGAAAAGCCGCGCCTGGTCGTCACGCTGCGCTACCAGGAAGACCTCGACCCGAGCGAGATCGCCGATTTGCTGGACATGCCGCTTAACACGGTCAAAAGCCATCTGCGGCGTTCGCTCGCGATTTTGAGGGAGAAAGTCACCCGGTCTTTGGGAGAGATAAGAGTATGAATCGTTTTGACGAAGAATTGAAACTGGCGCTTCGTCGCGAAGAGCCGTCGCCCGATTTCACCGATCGCGTGATGGCGCGCGTCGCTGAGTTACAGAAGCAGGAAAAGCCGAGGGAGAAAACGGGCTGGCTGAGAAGACTCGCGGAGTTTTTTCAGCCGCCGCAGATGAAATGGGCGACGGCGGGCGCAATGGCCGTTCTGTTGGTCATCGCCGGCTTCGGCGTCCACCACCGCCGCGAGAGTGAGCGAATGCGGCTGGCCGAAATCGCCGAGGGCGAACACGCCAAAGAACAGGTGATGCTGGCGATGCGCATCGCCAGCGCCAAACTCAACGCGGCTCAGAAGAAGATTCGCGAGACCGCCGGTCACGAAGGCGGATCGAAATAATAATGTTCAACGAAAGAGGTTCGTAGTCCCGGCTAAAGTCTGGACTACGAACAGACCACGGAGGGGAAACCGATGAAACCGATTATGCTCAGACTCATTTCAATCGCGCTGCTCGCGGCCGTCTGTGGCGCCGTGACGGCTCACGCGCAGAACGCCCGCCTGGAGATCGGCCATCTTGACAGGCTCTTCCCGAAGGCCGCCGAGACGGTTGATGTCAGAATCGACGGCGCGCTGCTGCTAATGGCGTCCAAGTTCCTGAGGAGCGACAAGGCGGATGAAGCAGCGGTCAAAGAGATCGTCCAGGCGCTCAAGGGCGTTTACGTCAAAGGCGTGGAGTTTGACAAAGAGG
>DATCXQ010000824.1:0-10943 GCA_036565725.1 Blastocatellia bacterium | reverse complement strand
CTGTGGCAGGAACCGCAGGAAATGGAGCCACTCCTGTGTAGTCCATTGCTTTGTCTGTAGCTTCGCCGCAGGAGTCTTTCCGTCCAGCCACTCTTTGGCCTGCGCCTCCACTTTGGCGAATGCGTCCGATTGCGGCTTCGGCGCGCTCGCGGGCAGCCCGGGTTTGTAAATCCATTCCTCCAGCGGGATTTTCGCCGCCAGTTCCGGGTTCGGATCGAGCAGATTCTTTTTCAGATGCGCAATGAAATCGTCGGTCGTGATGCTTTGAAAAGCGAACTGCTCGAAGTAGCCTTTCAGGAATTGATCGAAGCGTTCGCGTCCGAATGTCTCTTCCAGTAGCCGCAAAAAGAGCGCGCCTTTCTCGTAAGGCACGAGCGTAAAGCCTTCGTCGGGATCACGCCCGGTGAGATCGACATGCAGAATCTCGTCGGCGTCCGACAAATCCTCCATCTCCTTTTTCAGACTCTGTAGCCCCAGCGCCGCCTCCATCTCTTCGCGCTCTCGCCCGTAGATGGCCTCGGTGACGCGGCGCTCCAGATAGGTCGTGAAGCCCTCATTGAGCCAGAAGTCGCGCCAGGTCGCGTTGGTCACCAGATTGCCCGACCACGAATGGGCCAGCTCGTGCGCGATCAGCGAGACCAGGCTCTTGTCGCCAGCCAGGACGGTCGGCGTGGCGAAAGTCAGTCGCGGGTTCTCCATCCCGCCGATCGGGAAGCTCGGCGGCAATACCAGGATGTCGTAGCGATTCCAGCGGTACGGCCCGTAAAGCTTCTCGGTCGCGACCACCATCTTTTCGGTGTCTTCAAACTCGCGCGCCGCTTTATCCAGCATCATGGGTTCTGTGTAAACGCCGGTGCGATTGCCGAGCGATTTGAACGCGATGTCGCCTGCCGCGAGCGCAATCAGGTATGGCGGGATAGGTTGCGACATCCTGAATCTGTACCCGATTCCGCGCGTCTGCATCTCTACTTCGGCGCTCATCACTGCGCGTAGATTTTCTTGCGGTCGAATGTGAGCCGTGTAAGTCACGCGGACGCCCGGCGAATCCTGCAGCGGGATCCAACTGCGCGCGTGGATCGCCTGCGATTGAGTGAAAACGTACGGATGCTTTTTGCCCGCAGTCTGCGCCGGTTCCAGCCACTGGACGCCCGAAGCGTTCGGACTGGTTTCGTATTCGATGCGGACCTTCGTCGCCTGCGGAGGCAGTTGAATGGTGAGCTGCGCGCCCAAGAGCTTGTCCGCCGCGCCGAGCGTGAACTGCGCCGGCGCGAAGCTCTTCCCGTCGTTCGACGTTTCCGCCTTGACGACCTTCAGGTCCCGCGTGTCCAGTTTGAGCGAATCGGCGTCGGGCTTTATACGCTCGACCGTCAATGTCGACGCGCCTTTCAAAACTTTGCGATCGAACAGGACGTCGAGGTCGAGGTCAACGTGTCGGACGCGGACCTGTTCGGGGTTCGAATATGAATGCGCGTCGCGCGCGTTATCCGTTTTTGCGGGCGCATCGGTAGGCCTCAAACCTTTCGCATTCTCCGACGATGAATTCCGGCATGCCATAACAAACAACCCAAGCAGGATGGCGAAACATATTAGGGATCGTGTGACTTTCATTTTGCTCCTCAGAAAATTGACCACGTAGTAATGACTGATGGACTTTGAAAATTAAACGCAACCACACTATCCAACGTAGGGGCGGGTTTTCCCGCCCCTGTCGCTCGGGTCACGAACCAGGGCGGGGAAAACCCGCCCCTACATCCATGGTTGTATTTAATTCTCAAACACCGTTAGTCGTTACTACATGGCTATTTTCAGATGAGATTGTCAAAGTGGTTCCCGGCTGTCAAACGGGTGAGCTATTATTCGAGCATGAATTTCAATCAAGCTGTCGAGCTGATCGCAAAATCGAACCGCATAGTCGGCTTTACCGGCGCCGGCATTTCTACCGAATCCGGCGTCCCCGACTTCCGCAGCCCTAACGGCATTTGGGCCAACAACCGCATCATCGAATATCAGGAATTCATTTCAAGCCGCGCGGGTCGCATCGAATCCTGGCGGCAAAAAGTTGCGATGTGGCCCGAAATGCGCGACGCTCATCCGAACGCGGGCCACCTGGCCTTCGCCGAACTCGAGCGCCAGGGAAAATTGCGCGCGATGATCACGCAAAACATCGACGGGCTGCATCAACGCGCAGGCAGTACGAATGTGATCGAATTGCATGGCACGACCGTCGAAGCGGTCTGCCTGACTTGCGGAGATCGCATCTCGATGGATGAAGCCGTGCGGAGAGTCGAAGCGGGTGATCCGGCCCCGGAATGCGATCATTGCGGCGGGTTGCTGAAACCGGCGACCGTCTCTTTTGGCCAGGCGATGCCCGAGCGAGAAATGGATCTGGCCGTGAAGGCATGCCACGACTGTGACGTATTTCTGGCGGTCGGCTCTTCGCTGGTGGTTTATCCGGCGGCGGCGCTGCCCGAACTGGCGAAGCGGAACGGCGCGGCTTTGATCATCATCAACCGCACGCCCACGCCGATGGACGGAATCGCTGATCTGGTAATCAATGAGGAGATCGGAAAAGCGCTGCCGCAGTTGGTTGGAATGACGATTCACTGAACGAGCGCAGGCGCCACGATCCCACGGCATTCGCCGAAACCGATCCGTCTGAATCCTTCGCGCTCGCAATAACCGCGAAAGATCACCTCGTCCCCGTCCTGCAAAAACCGGCGCGCCTCGCCCGTCGGCAGATTGATTGGCTCCGCTCCGCGCCCGGTCAATTCGATCAAACAGCCCATACTCTCTTTCGTCGCGCCGGAGACCGTGCCGCTCGCGATCAGGTCGCCCGATTGCAGGTTACAGCCGTTGCTCGTGTGGTGCGTGAGCATCTGCGCAAACGTCCAGTAGAGGTCTCGCGTGTTGCTCGAACTGAGGCGGTGAGGGGAGATTCCCTTTTCGCGCATCTGTTCGGTCGAGATGAAGACTTCGAGTTTGATGTCGAAACCGCCGCGCTCGCGGTTTTCGGGCGAATCGATATAAGGCAGTGGTTCGGGATCGCCCGCCGGGCGCTTGAAGGCGGGCGCGCGGAAAGGCGTCAGCGCCTCCATCGTAACGATCCACGGCGAAATCGTGGTGGCGAAGCTCTTCGAGAGAAACGGCCCCAGCGGCTGATATTCCCAACGCTGAATGTCGCGCGCCGACCAGTCGTTGACCAGGCACAGGCCGAAGATGTGGTCTTCGGCTTCGGCGATCTTGATCGGTTGGCCTTGTTCATTGCCCTGCCCGGCGAAGAACCCGACTTCGAGTTCGTAATCCAAAACCTTGCTCGGGCCGAAAATCGGAGCTTCGGCGTTGTCGTCTTTGGTTTGGCCGACCGGGCGGCGGATGGGCGTCCCGCTGCCGACGATTGAAGACGCGCGTCCGTGATAGCCGATGGGAATCCATTTGTAATTCGGCATCAGTGGCTGATCGGGGCGAAACATCTTGCCGATGTTGGTGGCGTGGTAGACCGAGGCGTAAAAGTCCGTGTAGTCGCCAATGTTGGCCGGCGGTCGCATATGGACATCAGACATCGGCACAAGAAGGCTACAGTTTTCCGGGTGAGCCCTTTGATAGTCCTGAATCGTTGTATTGCCGTCTCGCAACAACTCCATCGCCTGGCGGCGCAATGTAACGTCTACAAAGCGGCCCAGTTGCATCAGAAGGTTCAATCCGCCTGAGAAGAACAAATGAGCGTCATATTTTTCAGACAAGAGATCGGCTTTACTGCATTCAAATAGATCGAGAATCTGATCGCCAATAGCCATCCCGATACGCCTTTTGAAGCCGCTATCACTCCTATCGAATAATCCGACAGGCAAATTTTGAATAGGGAAGTCAGTGTTCGGATCATTGGCTGATTCGACCCAGCTTCGCAGGTTCGGATCGTGTGTTTCGTTGATCGTGTTGGTCATAGCAAACCGTCTGGTTCAGCGCCGGGAGCGACCAGGTTTTGATTTTGCGAGTCATCAAGGCGTCAGCTCGCTACCGCTCGCCGTCCCCTACCGCCTTCATAGCAGGCCAATCTTCCTCAAATCTTCAATCGGCTCTTCAAACGAACAGGAGCCGAAGGCGATTGCGAGCAGGTTGCGCGAGTTTCGCAGTTGCCCCCTGACGATAATCTCGTCGCGCCAGGTCACGCCGCCGCTGTCGAATTGGAACGCTTCGGGCGATTTCTCTTCGATCAATTCGACGAGTCGGTCGACCTCCATGCCGTTTTGCGCGAAGGCGGCGGCCAGGAACACGTTCAAGAACCCGTGCATCATCGCGGACGCGCTGTCGGGCGCGTAAGTCAACTTGTTGACGGAGCGCAACGGATGATGCAACCCGGCGGTGGCTTTGAACGGGACATCTTCTTCGGCGCAAATTTTGATGAAGCGCGCGAGGTCGAATGATGAAGGGAAAGCGTCGGCAGTCACGCCGCCGGTCCGAACTTTCGCGCGCGCTCCCGTTTCGGCGATGCTCTTGATCAATTCGGCCGGATCGTCGCTGATCGGAATCTCTAAATAGGACGTAAGACTCGTCGGCGTCAACCTCATTGCGTCTTCGATGTCGCCCGCCCGCCCGGCTTTGATTTCAATAGTGTCAATGAGGGCTACGCCTGCGGACGAATCTCCCGTCGCGTGCTTTTGATTGAACTCGGCGATCCTATCTAAGTCGGAAGTAAGATCGGCGCCGCCGAGCGCGCTCAAACGCCAGAAATCGTTTCCTTCCCAACCGCCGTCCGGCAGGATTCCTTCCGCCGCCTTTTCAAATTCATCGAGCCTCGCAACCGGAACGATGAATCGCCCGAGCGCCAAGCGGCATTCGCCCTCGCGGTACTCGGCGTATTTGCGCGTCGCCGTCCGCATATCGAGCGCGGCGGGCGGAAACAGCCCGGCGTAATCAATCAAGCCTAACAACAAATCTCGAAGCGAATAGATCATAGCCGCTTACCTCAGTTGAGGCTGAAGAAACGATTCGAGCGCTTCCGGATCGAAATTCTTCTTCAGCCCTTCCCAGCACTCGAAGTAATCTTCCTGCCGCGCCTCAGTCTCCATCGCGAATTTGGTGGGGCGAATGACGTAGCGCGACTCGAACATGAACGCCAGCGTGTTCTCGTAGCGCTGCGGCTTCAAATCGGCGTCGCGGGCCTTCTCGAATGCGTCGGCGTCAGGGCCGTGGGCCGACATGCAATTGTGCAGGCTCGCGCCTCCGGGGATGAAGCCTTCTTCCTTGGCGTCGTATTGGCCGAAGATCAGCCCCATGAATTCGCTCATTACGTTTCGGTGGAAGTACGGCGGCCGGAACGTGTGTTCGGCCACCATCCAGCGCGGTGGGAAGATCACGAAATCGACGTTGGCCACGCCCTGCGTATCGGAAGGCGAGGTCAGCACGGTGAAGATCGAAGGGTCGGGATGATCGAAGCTGGCCGTTCCGACCGTGTTGAACCGCGCCAGGTCGTATTTATATGGCGCGTAATTGCCATGCCAGGCTACCACGTCGAGCGGAGAATGATCGATCTCGGCCTCCCACAAATTGCCCTGGAATTTTGCGACGATGCGGAAGTCGCCATCGCGGTCCTCGTAGGCGGCGACGGGCGTCAGGAAGTCGCGCGCGTTGGCGAGGCCGTTCGCGCCGATCGGCCCGAGTTCGGGCAGTCGGAATTGCGCGCCGTAATTTTCGCAGACGTAGCCTCGCGCTTCTCCGTCAGGCAATTCGACCAGGAACTTCAACCCGCGCGGCAGAACGCAAATGGCGCCCGGCGCGACCTCCAACACGCCGAGCTCCGTACGGATCAGCAATCGCCCCATCTGCGGAACGACGAGCGTCTCGCCGTCGGCGTTGTAAAAGAAGCGGTCGCGCATCGAGGCGTTGCAGGCGTATAAGTGAATCCCCGCGCCGGTCTGCGCGATGAGGTCGCCGCAACCGGCCATCGTGATCAAACCGTCAATGAAATCGGTCGGCGCCGAAGGCGGCGGCAAAGGGTCCCAGCGCAATTGATTCGGCGTGACGGACGTTTCATCGAACGGCGCGCTTCGCAGCAGTCCCTGGCAGCCATTCGGAACTTGCCTGAACGGCTTGTGCGTGACCGACGGGCGGATGCGGTATGTCCACGTCCGGCGGTTGGCCGCGCGCGGCGAGGTGAAGGACGATCCGCTGAACTGTTCGGCGTAAAGCCCGTAAGGCGCCTTCTGCGGCGAGTTCTGCCCGACAGGCAGCGCGCCCGCAATCGCTTCAGTGGCGAACTCATTGCCGAATCCCGATTGGTATTGCATCGCCATAAAATTCAAAGCCACAGAGACACAGAGACACAGAGATGAAGAGGCAGAGGGACAGAGAAACGCTTTTTCTTTCTGTCTCCCATTCTCTTCATCTCTGTGCCTCTGTGTCTCTGTGGCGATGCCTCAGACTAAATTCCCGCGCCTCGCCTGTTCGCGCTCGATGGCCTCGAATAAGGCTCTGAAATTGCCCTTGCCGAAGCCCTGCGCGCCTTTGCGCTCGATGATCTCGAAGAATAGCGTCGGGCGGTCTTCGACCGGTTTGGTGAAGAGCTGCAGCAGGTAGCCCTCTTCGTCGCGGTCGACCAGAATGCGATGTTCGCGGAGGGTTTCGATGTCTTCGTCAATCTTGCCGACGCGCTCCGTCAACATCTCGTAATAACTGTCAGGGACTTCCAGAAACTCCACGCCGTTGGCGCGCAGTTGGCGGATCGTCGTGACGATGTCTTTCGTCAGAAGGGCGATATGCTGCACGCCTGAGGCCTGGTAAAACTCGTTGTACTCTTCGACCTGGCTCTTGCGTTTGCCGGGCGCGGGTTCGTTGATCGGGAACTTGATGCTTCTGGACTCGTTCGCCATGACGATGCTGTTGAGCGCCGTGTACTCGGTCGAAATGTCCTTGTCATCGAAGGTCATGAACCGCTCCAGCCCCAGCACGCGGCGGTACCAGTCCTCCCAGATCTTCATCTGCCCCATCTCGACGTTCGCGACGTAATGATCCAGCCGCAGCAAGCCCGCGTTGCGCCCCGGCGCGCGCGACTCCACAAATTCAGGCATGAACGGGCCGTCGTAATCTCGCTTCGAGAAGAACGAATGGATGGTGTCGCCGTAAATCTTGACCGCCGAGCGCCTCGCTTCGCCGCGCTCGCTCTTGATCGTATATGGCGCGACCGCGGGCTCGGCGCCGCGCGCCAGAGCCTCCTCGAATGCGTAGTCGGCGTCGTCCACCTCGAAGGCGATATCGCGCACGCCGTCCCCATGCTTCATGATGTGTACGCTCGAAGCGTCGCGCGACGTGTACGGCGTCGTCAGCAAGAGCTTGAAAGTTCCCTGCTGCAGCGCGTAAGAACACTGCTCGCGGTTCCCGGTCTCAAGCCCGGTATAGGCTATGCGGTCGAATCCGAACGCGTTGCGATAGAAATAATCGGCCTGTTTGGCGTTGCCGACGTAGAACTCGATGTGATGGACTTGCCGGATTTTCAATGGATTATTGCTCATAACTCCGATCTCCTACTTTCATTCGTCCGAAATTCGCCAACACTGAGGCTGTAAAGCTCGGCTAATGGAACCGGCCTCCGATCTCTTTCTGAGATGTCAGGCCCATCTGCGTAAAGCGGAGGATAAATCGATAATGCCTTGTCGCCGGCAAGCGCAGAAACTTCAATCTCCCATCCATTCCAACGGTAACCTTCGTAATACCGGTCCAAGTCGCCGTTAAGACAAAAGTCGACGAATTCCGTATAGCCTCTCTCCAAGTTTACCCACTTTAAAGCCTCGGGGGCGAAGTAATAAATATTTCCTCGATCTTCTCCAAAAGCTCCGCCATTGATAGCGAAGAAACCGCCGAGCGCGTCATCGGCCATCAGGACAATAGTCGGATACTCTCCGATCTTCTCTGTCGTTCGTCCGAGGTTCCAATCTGGCAATGAACGCGGCAACCTCGGATGTCCAGACCCCAAAATGCGAATCCACCCATTGTCAACGAGTATGCCTCCCGTTTCGTAAATTATCGCGCCGAGTGGCGAGCGCGTTGTCACTTGCGTGGCGACGAGCGCATCTGAACGGCGCTCGTCAGACGCCGGCAAAACCTCGATCTGATTTGTCGCTGCTCGAACCCACTGTTGAACCAATGGCCAAGCCGGCTCATCTTTTTCGAGTAATTGATCAAGGGTTCGCATATTTCCACTCACTACCAAAAGGCGTTAGGCGCGCCGACAGGCGCCACCTCACGGTCGCCGTGTTTTCCGAACCTTCCGATGAACTCCCGCGTCACTTCCTTCAAATACGCGTACGACGGGATCACGAACAGAACGGGCTGCATGTCCGAATAGTCGTACGACGTGTGAATGACATCCTCCAGATCGAACTTGCGCCGCTCGACCTCGTCGCCGAACGCGTGTTCGAGTTCGCTGTAGGACGACAGCAACCCCGCGCCGAAGGCCTTGATCTCGCTGCCTTCTTCGACCAGGCCGAATTCGACCGTGAACCAGTACAGTCGCCCGAGTTGCTCCAACTGCTCGTCGCTGGCCATGAGCGCGCCCTTGCCGATGGACTGCGAATAATCGGCGAAGTCGGGATTGGTGAAGTTCGGGATGTGGCCGATGATCTCGTGGACAATGTCCGGCTCCGGCGTGTAATCGGGGCGCGAATGATGTCGCAGGTATTGAGTGCAAAGCATCGTCCGCTTGCCCAGCCAGCTCAGAAAGGCCCGCGTTTCGACCAGACCTTCGATAGGCGCAATGTGAAAGTTCGAGGTCTCATTCAATCGCTTGTCGAGGCCGCGCAGTTGCGGAATCTGGTCGCGGCTGATGCCGAGCCTGCGTTTGGCTTCCAGGTAAAGCGAGCAGGCGCGCCGCCGTTGGGTCTCTTCCAAGTGGTCGTAAACGTGCCGCCAGATGGCCGTCTCCTGACGCGTATAATCGACGTCGGGGATGACGTGATGCGGGTCTTCGCGGTACTGCTTGGCCAGGCCGGCGATGAAGTTGCGCCGCGCGCGATATTCCTGGTCGTGGGCGCCGGGGTGATCTATCGGCAGCATGCTGATCTCCTCGAACCCCACGTCATCCGTCAAAAACTCTTCGGTAACTGATGCTGACGCTGTTTGCATAACTCGTACCTCGGTTTTTATGTGGATGAATGGCCACAGAGATCACAGAGAAACCATTAATTACCGTCTGTATCCTCTGTGCTCTCTGTGGCTAATAGTCTTCATACACAGAAACTTTAACTCCTTGCCACCCGTCGAATCGCCTCGACCGCCGCCGGGTTTTCCAGCGCGGTCGTATCGCCGAGGTCTTCACCCAGGAACGCCGCGCGGATTACGCGGCGCATCACTTTGGCGTTGCGCGTCTTCGGCAACGATTCGACGAAATAGATTTTATCGGGTCGCAGGGGTTTGCCCAATTCCGTCGCGACGCGTTCTCTCAATTCTTCTTCCAGCCTGGCGTCTCCGTCCGCGCCGATGGCCAAAACGCAGAAGGCCACGAGCGCCGAGCCTTTCAATTCGTCGGGGACGCCGATGGCGGCGGCTTCTATGACGCTTTCGGCGCCAACCAGGGCGGATTCGACCTCGGCGGGGCCGACGCGCTTGCCCGCGATCTTCAACGTGTCGTCGCTGCGGCCCAGAATGCGCCAATGGCCGTCGCCGTCAACCGTCGCCCAATCGCCGTGAACCCAGACGTTCGGAAATCGCGACCAGTAGGTTTGCAAATAACGCTCGTCGTCTTTCCAGAAGCCTCGCGCCTGGCCGATCCACGGCTTGCGGATGACGAGTTCTCCGACCGCGCCGCGAATAGGATCGCCGTTTTCATCGACCACGTCAGCCGCGATGCCGGGGCAGGGCGCCGAAAACGCGCACGGTTTGATCGGCAGCAGCGGATTGCCCATCAGGATTCCGCCTGAGATTTCAGTTCCGCCGGAATAGTTGATGATCGGTATGCGCCGCCGCCCGACGTTTTCAAACAACCACCACCACGGATCGGGATTCCAGGGTTCGCCAGT
Source organism: Blastocatellia bacterium (assembly GCA_036565725.1). Taxonomy (GTDB): domain Bacteria; phylum Acidobacteriota; class Blastocatellia; order RBC074; family RBC074; genus JAJVID01. Next base: position 936 of record DATCXQ010000824.1, on the reverse strand, counting down.
CGAGCCGAAGACGCGCAGCGATGAGAGATCATGTTTTCCAATCCATTGATCGCCCTGCGCCGCCAATACGCGCACGAGCGTCGGCGAAACGCCCAGAACCTCGACCTTGTGTCGCGCGCAGAACCCCCACAGCCGATCCGGCTGCGGGAAGTCAGGCGCGCCGTCGTAAAGAACAATAGTCGAGCCTAATATCAACGCGCCGTAAATCAGCCAGGGGCCCATCATCCAGCCGATATCTGTCATCCATGAAATTCGCGTGCCCGGGCCGACGTCTGTGCCGAAACACATGTCCTGAGCCGACTTCACTGGGAAGCCGCAGTGCGTGTGCAAAATGCCTTTGGGTCGCCCGGTCGTTCCTGATGTGTAAATCGCAATCAAGGGATCTTCGGCCTCGGTTGGTTCAATCAGGCGCGCCGCTCCGCCGGCCATATCGCCTGTCGCCAGCAACTGATCCCAGGTCAGGTCGCGTCCGGGCTTCATCGGCATGGTCACGCGCGTCCGGCGAACGACAATCACGCGCGCGATTTCCGGGCAATCAGCGACCGCGTCGTCGGCGACCTGCTTCGCGTTGACCGGCTTGCCTCGGCGCGGGAACTCGTCGCAGGTGAACAGAGCCTTCGCGTTGACGTCACGCAGCCGCGACGAGACGGCTGACGATCCGTAGCCGGAAAATAACGGCACGGCGATTCCGCCGATGCGGTTGATCGCCAGCAGCGCGATCACTGTTTCGGGAAGCATCGGCAGGTGAATGCCGACGGCGTCGCCGCGGCCGAAACCGCAGGCGCGCAACCCGGCGGCGCAGCGCTCGACCTCGAACAGCAGATCGGCGTAATCCAGCTCGCGCGTCCCCCCCTCTTCACCTTCCCAGATGACGGCGGGCTTGCGCGCTGTCGGCGTGTCTTCCCAGCGATCCAGACAGCTTCTGACGATGTTGAG
>DATCXQ010000820.1:0-5736 GCA_036565725.1 Blastocatellia bacterium | reverse complement strand
CCGTACGGGCTCGGCAGCTTTGCCCAAACCGCGCAAGCAGATCTGCACAACTTCATGGTCTCGAGCTACTTCCCGCCCGCCGGATTCGCGGTCTACTCGGCCGGGTTGTTTCAACTGCCGCTGCTAGGGCTGTTGACGTCTTCGTTCAGCGGCGCGCTGATCCCGGAAGTGTCGCGACTCGCGTCGGCGGGCGAGCGGCGCCCCATTATTCCGATCTGGTTGAACGCCGTGCGTAAACTGGCGCTGGTGATTGTCCCGATCTGCGCGCTGATGTTCGTTCTGCGATACGAGATCATCACGCTGCTGTTTACGAGCGCTTACATCGAGGCGGCGCCGCTCTTCGGAGTCTATCTGCTCACCGCGCTGCTCCCGATGACGCTGACCGGGGCGCCGATACGCGCGCACGAGGAGTTCAAATTCTTCCGCTTCAAACTCCACCTGACGCTGCTGCCGGTGACGTTCGGCGCGCTTTACGTGGGCATTCACGCGGCGGGGCTTATCGGCGCCGTGAGCGCCCTGGTCGCGGTGCAAATGCTGGAAGCGGCGATAGTCCTGGTGGCTGTCGGGCGGCGACTCGGATTTGTAGTCGGCGACCTGCGCCACCTGAGGCCGGCGCTGGGGACGGCTCTGGCGGCGGGCGCCGCGGCTCTCGCCGCATTCGCGGTGAAACTCCCGCTCTCGCAGGCGCACGCGCCGGTCAAGATGATTATCTGTGGCGCCGTGTTTGGCGCGGTATACGTATTCGCCGCCTACGCGTTGGGCGCCGTCACCGACGCCGAGAAGTCGGAATTTCGCGACACGCTGTCGCGCTTCATGTCACGAAGGAGTCGCGCCCGGCAAAAGTTAGGCGCGACAGGCGCAACAATCGATTGATACTCAGGGGAACACAAAAAGCGCATATCAACCGTCGGGCGAAGAGACCGACCGCCGTTGGCCAAGGCGGCGAAATCGGTCTCCCGCTCACGCCCGTCGCCGGATCGCTTTTCAACCGCCGAGCGGAGAGATCGAACGCCGAATCGCTGAGCGGCGGTAGCGATCTTCCTCTCAGATCCGGCGCCGGGGCCCCTCGCGGCAAACACTGGCTGGCGTTCGCAGGTGTTTATCTATTCACGCTGATGCTCTATGCCCGCCCGAACGACCTGTTCCCCATCGGCGATTTCCCGCTGGTCAAGATCGTGGCGTTGAGTGTTCTGGCGATTTACGTCTTATCGAAAGTCACCACCGGCGAGAGGCTGTCGGTCTGGACGCTGGAGATGACTATGCTCATGGTCATCGCGTTCCTGGGATTGCTCTTCGCGCCAATGGCCGCCTCGCCGAAGGACAGCGTCGACACTCTGACCGACCCATTTCTCAAGACGGTGATCATCTTCACACTGATGGTCAATTTGATTGACACGCGCCAACGAATGCTTTCGTTATGGAAACTGGTCGTGGTATGCGGCGCGGGGCTCGGCGTGGGCGCGATCAGGAGCTATATGAGAGGCGAGTTCACCGTGCGGGGGCTTCGCATCGAAGGGTTGGTCGGAGGGATGTTCGGAAATCCGAACGACCTGGCGACGGCGCTCGATATTTTACTGCCCTTCGCCGTCGCCATCACGCTCGCCAGCAAGGGACTCGCGCGTCTGTTCTTTCTGGGCTGCGCGGCGATCCTGACCATCGGCGTGCTGGTCACGCTCTCGCGCGGGGGATTTCTGGGACTGATGGCGACGGGCGGCGTGTTGCTGTGGAAACTGGGGCGCGGCCGCCGGCTGAAAACCATCCTGGCGACCGGGCTGATCTGCGGAATTCTGTTTGCGGTCCTGCCGGGCGGTTACGGGGCCAGGATAGCGACGATTTTTGACAACGAACAGGATAAGGAGGGCTCGGCCCAGCAACGGCGCGAATTGATGGAGCGGGCCGCCTCGATAGCCATCAGCCGCCCCATCGTCGGCGTCGGCATGGGCAATTTCCACATCTACTCTATCAGCGAAAAGGAGGCTCACAACGCCTACCTGGAGATCGCCGCCGAGTTGGGCGTAATGGGACTGATCGCCTATTTGATCGTGATCCTCGCCCCGTTGCGCTCACTCCGTCGGATCGAACGCCAAACCAGGGACATGCGATCGAAAAGCGAGCGTGAGATGTATGGGCTGAGCGTATGCATACAGGCGGCCTTCATCGCCTACATAGTTTGCAGCTTTTTCGCCTCGATTCAATATCTCTGGTACCTCTATTACACCGCCGCATATGCGGTGGCGCTAAGACAGATTTATGCCGCCGAAAAAATGGAAATCTCGTCGCCCAATAACCAGACTCCGGCGGCTCCCGGCGCCAAGATCGCCAGAGGCGCTCTCTGGCGATCTTTCCCCTCGCGTCAACGAACTGACTGATTAACCGATTTGCAAGCCGGCCCAGAAGAAAGGGAATTCAATAACATGTTCGCTCAGTCGCAAACAACTGAGGGGCTGATCGCCCAGGTTGTCTTCCTCGCGGCAATGGCGATGATCGCGTTCAGTTACGCCGGCTATCCGGCGCTAATGTTCGCGCTTAGTCATATTTTGAAGCGGCCCGTCCGGCGCGATGACATCACGCCGCGAGTATCGGTCATCATCGCCGCATACAACGAAGAGCGTGACATCGGGGCGAAGTTGAAAAACACACTCTGGCTCGATTACCCGCGCGACCGAATGGAGATCATCGTCGCATCCGACTGCTCGACTGATCAGACTGACGAAATCGTCAGAGGCTTCGGCGAGCAGGGCGTAATCCTGCGCCAGCAGCCGGAGCGGTTCGGCAAGACCGTCGCCCAAAACCGCGCCGTCAAAATCTCTTCGGGTGAAATCCTGGTCTTCTCCGATGCGACGACGATGTACAAGCGGGACGCGATACGTAAGATCGTCCGCAACTTCGCCGACCCCGAGGTGGGATGCGTCGCAGGCCAACTCATTTATGCGAACTCGTCCTCGTCGGCCGTCGGCGACGGATGTCGTTCCTACTGGGGGTACGAAAAATTCCTGAAGCATTGCGAGAGCCAGGTAGGGTCGCTCATCGGCGTGAGCGGCTGCCTGTACGCGGTGCGGCGAATCTGTCACGCGCGATTGGCCAATGACATGATTGACGATTTCGTGATCGCGGCCGAAATCCATCTTCAAGGTTTGCGCACCATCTACGAGCCGGAGGCGATCGCAGTCGAAGACGCCAACCGGCGCGCCAGGGACGAATTTCGCATGCGGGTGCGCGTGATCAAACAGACATTGAGCGCGCTCCACCGCTATCGCCATACGCTCAATCCGTTCCGGCACAAGATGTTCGCCTTTCAGATGATTGCGCACAAGGCGTTGCGATATGCGGTCCCTTTCCTGCTCATCGCGGCGTTCATCGCAAGCGGATGGGGCAGCGGTTCCGTCGTCTGGCTCCGGTTCGCCTTAATCGGCCAATTGGCTTTATACGGCGCCGCGATTGCCGGCCTCGTTCGCGAACGCCGGAAACTCAAACTCGGGCCCCTGGCGATCCCCTATTACTTCGCGCTGGCCAACGCCGCGTCACTGGTCGCCTTTTGGAAAGCTCTGCGCGGCGACGCTTATGTCACCTGGGAGCCGATTCGCGAGACGAGTAACCCGGACCCGAGCCCCGAAACGGAGGCCGGAAGCGACGCCCAACAGTACCGCGCGCAAAAGCAAGCGGTTAACGGATGAGTCAGCCGCGCGGCCGCGCGCTCAGACGGCGTTCAGAGTACCGGCTTGCGGCCGGCAGTACTCGGCGCCAAATACTGCCGGCTGATGGTTTTTGAAAAAATAAGGCGCCAACGTAGGGGCAGACCTATGTGTCTGCCCCGATGGGCACAATCCCGACCGGGGCAGCCACATAGGTCTGCCCCTACATGGTGTCATTTAATTTTCAAAGACCATAAGCCGGTACTCTAAACACCGTCCCCTGCAGGTTCGAGACGCCCATAAGTTTTTACGTGTTATGTGTGGAATTGCCGGAATAAGCGGAACAGAACTGATGGATAACGCTGCGGCGCGCGATTTGATCGCGCGGATGCTCGGCGTGATCGAGCATCGCGGCCCGGACGGTGAAGGTTATTACACCGAGCCGGGCATCGCGATGGGGATGCGCCGGCTCTCGATCATTGATCTGGCCACTGGACGCCAGCCGATCTCGAACGAAGACGGCTCGATCTGGATCGTCTTCAATGGGGAGATCTACAACTACCGAGAGCTGCGCGAACTGCTGCTTGCGCGCGGCCACAAGCTGCGCACGCGCACTGACACCGAAACCATCGTGCATCTTTACGAGGACGAAGGCGAGCGATGCGTCGAACGATTGCGCGGGATGTTCGCCTTCGCCATCTGGGATCGGCGCGAGCGTCGGCTTTTCATGGCGCGCGACCGCGTCGGTAAAAAGCCGCTGCATTACACGCTGGTAGGCCGGACGCTGGTCTTCGGCTCCGAGATCAAATCGCTTCTGCAACACCCCGACGTCAAACGTGAGATCAACTTGCAAGCGATCCCCGATTTCCTTTCGTTCGGTTACGTGCCCGATCCGGCGACGGCCTTCAACGGCATCAGCAAATTGCCGCCCGGTCACACGCTGATTTTCAAGGACGGGATGGTCAGCGCGCGCCGTTATTGGGATTTCGATTATTCCGGCGACTCGGCGGCGCAGGGCTTGCGCGAGCCGGAGGCGCCAGAAGATGACTACATTGAGCGATTGCGCGAGTTGATCGCTGAATCCGTCCGGGCGCGATTGGAGAGCGATGTCCCGCTCGGCGCGTTTCTTTCCGGCGGGATCGATTCGAGCGTTGTCGTCGCGATGATGGCGCGAGAGATGAAGGTGAAGACTTTCTCGATAGGCTTTTCCGACGCCGGCTTCGATGAGTTGCGTTACGCGCGAATCGCCGCGCGCCACTTCGGCGCCGATCATCACGAGTTCGTCGTCACGCCGGACGTCTGTCGTCTGGTCGAAGAGATAGTCTGGCATCACGACGAACCGTTCGCCGACGTGTCGAGCGTTCCGACTTACGTCGTCTCGAAGATGGCCCGCGAGCATGTGACTGTGGCGCTCTCCGGCGACGGCGGCGACGAGGTGTTCGGCGGTTACGAGCGGTACGTCGTTGACCAGCGGCGGCGGCGTTACGAACGCATCCCGGCCCTCCTGCGTCGCGCGCTGCTGCGAGCCAGCCGGACTTTGCCACAGGGCGCTTATGGCAAACGATTCCTGCGCAACATCGCGTTGGATCCGGCGGCGCGTTACGTGGACAGCGTCACCTACTTCGACCACGACGCGCAACTCAATCTCTTCTCCGAAGATGCCCGCCGCGCGCTGGCCGGATACGACCCGGCTGAGCGCTTCGAGCGGACCTTCGCAGCGCCGGCTTCTCGATCCAGGCTTGATCACATCCTCTACCTGGACAGCAAGACCTATCTGCCCGGCGACATTCTGGTCAAAGTAGATCGGATGAGTATGGCCAACTCGCTTGAAACGCGCGCGCCTCTGCTCGACCACCGTCTGATCGAATTCGCGCAGACGATTCCGGCGTCATTGAAGATCCGCGGGCAGGAGACCAAATACATTCTCAAACGAGCCGCCGAGGGATTGATCCCGGACGAGATCATCAACCGGCCCAAGCAGGGCTTCGACGTGCCGATCCGCCGATGGTTCAACCGCGAACTGCGCGAGATGCTTGACGACACGTTGAAAGACCGTCTCGCGCGTGAACGCGGCGAATTCAATCACCGGGCGGTCCTGGCGATA
>DATCXQ010000792.1:0-6018 GCA_036565725.1 Blastocatellia bacterium | reverse complement strand
TTGACCAGGTGACGCTCGGAGTAATAAGGAATTCGTTGTTCGAGCTGTTTGATGAAGACCGGGCGTTCGGGCCGCGGCCCGATCAGACTCATCTCGCCGCGAATGATGTTGAACAGTTGCGGCAGTTCATCGACCCGCCGTTTGCGAATCCACCGGCCCACGCGCGTCACGCGCGAATCGGCTTCGTGGGCCCAGACCGGGCCGTTCGCTTCGGCGTCCACGCGCATTGAACGGAACTTGATGATCCGGAATGTCGTGTTGTTAAGTCCGACCCGCTCTTGCAGGTAGAAGACCGGGCCGCGTGATTCGAGTTTGATCGCCAGCGCCGTGAGCAGCATCAGCGGCGACGTCAACAGCGCGATGACGCTCGCCAGCGCCACGTCCAGCAGGCGTCGCGCGCGCCTGTAGAGACGCGCCCAGCGCGAGGCGTCGGCGAGAACCAGTCGCCAGAGCCGCAACCGTTCGGCGACGATCTTACCGGTCAGGTTTTCGTAAAAGGCGTCGCCCTCGTCCAACGTCACACCGTCGCGCACTTTCAGTTTGAGCAGCAGGTCGAGCGGCATTCGGCCGCGCCGGTAGGGCTTTGCGATGACGATTCGGTCGGGGCGATGCCGGCCGACGACCTCTTCCAGATCGGACATCACCCCGACCACGCTCGGATTGATCAGGCTTTTCCCGATCTGGGCCGGATCATCACCGATAAATCCGATCACGTTGTACCCGGCTTCGCGGCGCATGAGCATCTCTCTCGCAATCATGACCGCGTCCTGCCCAACGCCCAGAATGAGCACGCGATGGGCCAATCGCGGGTGGTCGAGCAGGCTCCGAGCCAGGGATCGCCAGGCGACCATAAACATAAACGCCAGCGTCAACAACAGGCTGAGCGGAAAGACTCCGCGGCCCAGCCCCATCTGCGGCCAGACGTAAAACATCAGCGCGAGCGCCAGGCCTCCGACCGCCAGCGATTGCGAGAGCCGCAGCAGCAGCGCGCCGAGGCGCCGGATCCTGCCAAGATCGTAAAGGTCGAAGAGGTAGAACGACGCGATAACCAGGATGGTCGCCAGCAAGGTCTTCAACCATCCGCCCTCGGCGCCGAGCGCGTCGGAGGTCTGAGCGCCGAACCGGATGTAGATGGCCAGGACGCCGCACGAATAAACCAGCGCCCCTTCGAAAATCAACAGAGTAAGTGGTCGAGTGAGATTCTTAGACATCATCGTCAAATTCCGTTAAGTGGCAACGCGGTTGAGGACGGCGCCGAGGAGGCGCTCTTCATTGAGTAGGGCGACGGCTTTGGCCATTTGACTGGCGGAAGTGCGCCCCTGTCGTATGACGAGTAGTGTCGCGTCCGTGTGAAGTTCGAGCAGTCTGGCGTCAGCCGCCGCCAGCAACGGCGCGGAATCGAACAGGATGAAGTCAAATTCCGGACTCAACGTCCTTATCATCACGTCGAAGAAAGGCGAGGCCAGCAACTCGGCCGAGTTCTCGACCTGCGCGCAAGTCGGTATAAGATTGAACCCGATCGGTTGCAGCCAGACCATCGCCTTGCTGGGCGCCAGGCCTTTCGCGACGGCTTCTTCCAGTCCCGTCGCCGAGTCAATTCCGAGCAAGCGCAACACCGAAGGCCGCAGAAAATCACTCTCGACAACCAGCACGCGCTGTCGCGCGCGAGCCAGCGCCGCGGCCAGATTGAGCGTTACAGTGGTACGGCCGTCGCCGTTATGCGCAGAAGCGATTAACAGGCGTTTGAGTTTTCGCGATGCGGCGGCGGAGATCAGGGAAATAACCAGCTGGTTGTACGGCGCGATGTCACGTGGATCGAAATCGTTAAACGCGACCAGGCGCGGATCGAGCCGCTTCGGCCTCAGATCCACTTCATACGCGGGATAGCTCGTCTGACGAACCTGGACAGCCGTGTCATCTACACGATTGCCGCGATTCCGCTCCCACTCGAAGTACGGTCTCGTATGACGAAATGGGAGGTCGTCATCATCTACACTGGCCACCACTTCTGATTCGGAGATCTCTTCCGAAGCCGGTTCAGGCGCCGCAGGAGATTCGGAGATCTCTTCCGATGCCGGTTCAGGCGCAGCATCAGATTTAGAGATCTCCTCCGAGGACGGTTCAAGCGTCGCATAAAGCCTGAACTCGTCCAGCTTCGGTCCATTCGCGTTCTGATGGCTGACGCCATTTCTATTGTTTATATTTTTAGCGAATTCTTCCATATCTTGAGTCTTTATCTTGAGTCTTTCCATTCCACTAAATCAGAACAGGGGAGGCCGGCGCAGTACCGCTTATCTGCTCGCCAGAATCTGAAAAACCTGAGCGCGGTCGAGAACTATGACGAGGGCCGGGATCATCGCGCCGAGCAGCAGCGCGAGTCCCATCCAGCGCAACCCCCACAATACCCGGCGGCGGCCGCGCTGGGATTGCGTCAATGTCTCAGGGATCATCGCCAACACGGGAGTCCCCAGGTAATACTCGACATCGCGGTCGTTGTGGATCAGGAAGAGGCGCGGGATCTCCCACGCCGACGCGATCAGCAGCCCCAACGCCAGCGCGATTCCCGCTCCGATCAGCTTGAGCATCAGGCGATTCGGCCCGACAGGCGCCGTCCGCGCGATGGGCGCGTCGATCACCTGAAACGTCTCTCCACTCCGACCGTCATCGCCGGACAGTTTCCGCAGCGTTTCTTGTTTATCCATCAGCCAGTTGTATCGTCCCATCAGGCGATCGTATTCGGCCTTCGCCTCATTGAGCCTAATGGTGGATGCGGTTTCCTTATCGGCATCGGACTGCTCTTTGGGCAGCTCTTTCAAACCCTCTGTTTTGCGGCTCAGATCGCGCCGCGTAACTTCCAGTTCGGTTTCGAATCGCTGTAATTCGCGTCGCATAGCGCGAAGTTCACGGGCTTCGGGCGAGGCCGAGTTAATAGCCGCGCCGAGGCTCGTTCCGCTGGCCGCTTCAAGCCGCGCGATCTCGCGGTTGATCGCGACCAATTGAGTCTGCGCCTGGATCATCTTGGGATTCTTCTCAGTCGCGAATGTGGCGAGATCTTTGGTCTGCCCTTCAACCTCGGCCCTGCGCGCCAGTAGAACGCCGTAAGCGCTGTTCGCCACCATTCCACTGGCGGGCGCGGCGGAACTGACCAGCTTCTCCTGTTCAGTGATCTGCCGCTTCTGCTCGTCCGTCTGCCGTTCGAGCATGAACTCCTTGTCGCTGAGCGAATAAATCGAGTCGGCGGCGGCGAGACGCTGTGCGCGGACTGTCGAAGAGTCGTTGTCGAGGCGCCTGGCGGTTTCATTGCGGAGAAACGCCAGATCGCTTTGCGGCGCGAGCGACTGTAACTGCGTTTCGACCTCCGCGATCTTGGCGCGGAATCGTTCAAGTTCCGTCGCGGCCTGCCGCCGCATCGTGACGTTCGTCTGCTCGAAGATCGAAACCAGGTCTGCTACCACGCGCTGGGCGATTGCCGGATCGCTGTAACGGTAACTGATCGTCAGCGACTCCGGCGCCTCAGGGTAATAATTGCGCATTTTGATATCGATCTTGACGCTACGGCGCAGGCGCTCAACCGCGACGTTCGGATCCTGGATCCACCCTGGAGTCTGATGATAAAGGTCGTAACGGCGGATGATCGCCGTCAGATTTCCGTCGCTGGTCATTCGCTGCCTCAAAGCGGTGAGCGACGGGCTTGACAGCAAACGATCATCATTGCCATTGCCCTGGTTGGAGATGACGATTGACGCGTGAGATTCATAGATGCTGGGAATGCGGCTGATGATCAGCAATGTCGCAATTGATACAGAAGCGGCCACCAGGAAAATCAGCAGCTTCTTCCGCCACAAGATCTCAACATATTCAAACAGTCCTCGTGGTCTCAAGATTTCCATAACTACCTCAATTACCTCTTCCAAAGCTTCAACTTGATGCCTGTAGCCACAGAAAACAGAAGCAGGCCGAATAAGAGCGGGAGCAACAGCTCAACCTCAGTCAAGATGAACGAACTCTTGTTACTTTTACTACCAGGCGCGTCGCGGGCTGTTGTTTGTGTCCTTATGTCGGAGATAGCCGTTGGCTGTTCCGCACGAATACCTGCGCCTTGCCTTCCAGTCCTGATTCGGTTGTTGCTAAAAACGGCGTTGGTGATCAGCAGAATGAAAGCCATAAAACCAATGATCTTCAGCAAGCTACGAATAATGTTTGACTGATTGCTCATGGGTCCTCCTGATTCTCAGCGCTCTCTATGGCTATACGTAGACACACGAATCCCATAGTTGGGTATACCGTAAAGGAAACCTCGTGACGAGGCAGCGTACCGGTTGTTCGGAAGGCCCTGTCGCTGTGAGGGCGTTATGAGGGCACGTCCGATATGACGCGGCTATCTATTTGTTCTTCTTGTTCTTCTGGGGCGGCAGAGGCAAGGAAAAACTCTGGGCGCGTATCCTTCACCGCTTATCCATTACCAAGTTGAACCTTTTCTACCAACCTTGCTTCTTCCCAACCTTGCTTCTTCCTTAGCAAAACATCGGAAAAGTATTCAATGAGGGAAATTGGGTAGCGTTCCGTTTATAGCGGTTACCAGCAGAGTGTAGAGCGTCACATTGAAAGGTTACCCTCGCAGCCTGAAAAATAAGGTGATTTTCAAGAAACCCCGTTAGTTTTATGGAGGCGAAAGTAAACCTGCAAATGCAACAATCTATAAGAAGTGATCGAAGCTCTTGCAAGCCTGCAAGCATTGGGCAATCGTGCAAGACAGCTTCATATTCAACTGAAAATCGCTGTAATAGCGCCACGGTTAAATGTTGTGTTACCGAAAACCGGAATTATTACATATGGTATTGCTTGCACTCGCGCACCATACGCTTTCGGCCTATTTCGGTGTGGCTATCTGCAACACTGAATGTGGCCGAAAGCCACAAAATCAATACTCAATCCGCCTACTTGCGCCAATTGATAAAGGTGAGTTTATTATTTGCCCACAGTCTTGAGTTACATGAAAAAGCACATTACGCGCCGCCAGTGTCTCCGTCTGTGCGTCAGCGCGCTTATAGCTTGACTATTTTTGATGAGCCGCGGTAGACGTTCGAAGGCCGCTCCGAATGGTGATTGTCACGGGAGTGGGTTGCCAGGGCGCCAAGGGCCGTGAGCGCCTGCCCCAGGATTCTATATGTGCGCAAGCTCACACAGTAGTTATACTTTGTCGCGTTGCATTCTGGCGTGAATCAATCATCACGCGTAGGTTTCCGGGAGGGTCATTCTCCAACGTTGAGGCAAGCCCAGGTTCAATCTGGGGCTGATTGAGACGAATGAAAATCACTTTCTCATTATCAAAGAAAAGAAGCTCACTGACTACCTGGCTCACACCGCCTAGCGCGGCCACGCATGTTTGCGGGCCTCGCGATAATTCTTTTCAACCGTGTTCAATATTAGACGGAAACTCATATCCAATCAGCCTATTGTTGCAAACCTAAGCCGGAGTCGGGGTAGGGTAAGGCATCGGCCCCACCCGACCCGGGGGTTTGTGAGCAAAAACGAATTGGGAAACATGACCCTTTTTCGTTTGAAGTAGAGAAGTCATTCCGAGCAGCGAGGTCGAACTCTACTACGACAATGATTTGCTCCAATTTAGACAGGGAACTTTGAAGCTCGAACAGAAAGTCACCGGCTATTTTGAGCAATGGCAAGATCCGGTCTATCGCTATGTGGTTGCGGCCTTCGGAAATTCGGCGCAGGCTGAAGACGTGACACAAGAAGCTTTTCTGCAACTCTACCGCTGCCTGCACGCCGGCCAATCAATCGGGAATGTGCGCGCCTGGGTCTTCCGGGTCGCGCATAATCTGGCGGTCAATCAACTTAAAAGCCAGCAATTCATCACGCCACTTGATGACGAGACGTGGGCCGAGGTACGACGATTGTATCAGGATAGTAGCCCAACCCCGGAGCAAAAGCTGATGATTTTGGCATTCTGATTTGGCCCATTTCGGCGCCCTGATTTGGCCCACCTGGTCCCTTTGGATG
>DATCXQ010000784.1:0-27924 GCA_036565725.1 Blastocatellia bacterium | reverse complement strand
CCGCCGCTGGGAACTTGGCCGCTTGCTGGTGACCTTGCAAGTCGCGCTATCGCTCGTACTGCTGGTCGGCGCGGGGCTTTTTGCGCGCAGCCTGCGGAATTTGAAGATGGTGGACAACGGGTACAACGCGGATCAAGTCGTAACGATGGCGCTCGATCCGGCGCAAAGCGGATACAAGATCGAGCGGTTGCGGAATTTTTACAGCCAACTGAGCGAGCGGTTGGCCGCATTGCCAAGTGTGAAGACCACGACCTTCACACGCAACGTCCCGATGAGCGGTTCGTATTCGCGGTTCGGCATAGAGGTTCCAGGCTACCAGCCGCGCCCGGGCGAAGAGATGGCCGTGCTTTTCAACCAGATCGGACCACAGTTCTTCGCCACCTTTGGCGCGCCTTTGTCGCTGGGGCGCGAATTCACATCGCAGGACACGCCGGAATCGCCCAAAGTCGTAATCGTTAATCACAGCCTGGCGCGCTATTTCTTCGGCGCCGAAAACCCGCTCGGGCGCCGCATCACGCTGGAAAACTACAAAGACCTGGAAATCGTCGGCGTGGTCGCTGACGCCAAGTACCGGAACCTGAGAGAAGCGGCGCCGCGAACAGCCTACATTCCATACTCGCAATACGACACACTGGGGCAGCGGATACTGTGCGTGCGCGCAGCCGGCGACACCGACGCGCTAGTTGCGGCGATTCGGCGTGAGGCGCGCAGCCTTGATCCGAACCTGCCGGTCTTCAATGTCAAAACGTTCTCCGAGCAGGTCAACGAATCGGTCAGCGGAGAACGGCTGGTGGCGTTACTTTCGAGCTTTTTCGGCTTTTTTGCATTGCTGCTGGCCGCGCTCGGTCTGTATGGGGTAATGGCCTACGCCGTGACGCGCCGCACGCGCGAACTTGGCGTTCGCATTGCCCTCGGCGCGCAAACACGAGATGTGTTGATACTTGTCCTGAAACAAGGAATGAAGCTGGTTGGATTGGGAGTGGCGCTCGGATTGATCGTCGCTCTTGGCGTAACGCGATTGACGAAAAGCCTGCTGTTTGGCGTAAGCGCGACAGACCCGCTGACTTTCCTGGGAACCGTGTTGCTGCTGGTTTCGGTAGCGTTGTTGGCCTGCTGGATTCCGGCGCGGCGGGCTACACGAGTTGATCCACTGACGGTCTTGCGCCACGAGTGAACTATGCCGAATTGGAACCAGATCGTGCGTGAACATCTCGCCGTGCCGCGCCTGCCGCCCGAACGCGAGATCGAAATCGTCGAGGAACAGCCGCTGCGCCTGGAAGCCGCCTAATAGACGCGGCTGGAGCTAATGCGATAAAGAGTGTTCGTGGAATCCTCTTCGGCGCCGGCGCCAGACTATATGGACCTATCGGAAATCGTTTGCTTCGATTATAATCTGGCGCGTAGCGACTGATATTGGAGAAAACGATGAAGATTGCATCTTACAATCTCGGCAACGACAGGGCGCTAAACATTTGGACCGGCGTTCTGCGGCGTCACACATCAGCATTCACCGGTTTCTCTTCTTTCCTCCTGTCACGCGGCTCTATGGCGGCCCCCACCGCAAAATAACATTCCACACCAACAATCAATTCATTCACTGAGCAGCCGAGCGTAATTGGCCGGCCGGGAGAACTGTGGTTTCAACTTCTGACCCGGCTGGTTGCCGATCTGCTTTCTTTCTTATTCCTTTTACTGGGGATGCCATATGCCTGAAAAGATTTTTGTGGGACTGGCCTGGCCTTACGCCAATGGCCCACTGCACGTTGGTCATATAGCCGGCGTCTATCTGCCGGCCGATATCTTTGCCAGATATCATCGACTTAAAGGTAATGAGGTGTTGATGATTTCAGGCTCGGATTGTCATGGCACGCCGATCACACTTTGCGCCGAACGCGAAGGGATTACCCCTGAGCGCGTGATCCAGCGTCATCATCCGACTTTTCTCAATACTTTCAAAACCCTCGGGATTTCTTTTGATCTCTTCACCCAGACCTTGACTGAAAACCATTACGGGGTGACGCAGGAGTTCTTTCGCCGCCTTTCAGAAAAAGGGTTCATCTATAAAGAGACAATGATCGGTTCCTGGACGGAGACACTCCAGCGATTTCTCCCTGACCGTTATATTCAAGGAATTTGCCCCAAATGTGACTATGCCCAAGCTCGAGGCGATCAGTGCGATAAATGCGGCCGCCTCCACGATCCCCGGGACCTTATTGAACCGCGATCGACACTCGACGGTTTGCCGATTACATTTCGCCAGACTGATCATTTTTTCCTCGATCTGGCGCGGCTTCAGCCGGAATTGAGCGCATGGCTGGAGGGCGTCGATCGCGCAAATTGGCGACAGAACACCGTTCAGTTCACACAGAATTGGCTGAAAGAGGGGCTGCGGGGGCGCGCCATCACGCGTGACATCGATTGGGGAATCCCGGTACCGGTTGACGATCCCACTTTCAAAACAAAACGGTTTTACGTCTGGTTCGACGCAGTGATCGGCTATCTTTCAGCAACGATCGAGTGGGCCGCACGGACTGGACGGCCTGATAAATGGCGTGAATGGTGGGACGCGAAAACAACCGAAAGCGCAGAGGTTCGATCGTACTACTTTCTGGGCAAAGACAATATCCCTTTCCATTCGATTGTATGGCCGGCCATGCTGATCGGATACGGCGATCGAACGCTTCCCTACGACGTCCCGGCCAGTGAGTTTATGACTCTCGAGGGAGAGCGGATGAGTACGAGCGCGAATTGGGCGATTTGGCTTCCTGACATTGAGAGCCGATATCTATCGGATCAGATCCGATACTACCTGGCGGCCAATGCGCCCGAGGGTCGTGACAGTAATTGGTCCTGGAGTGATTTCATCAGGCGGAACAATGACGATTTATTGGGGACCTGGGGCAACCTGGTCCACCGGGTGTTGACGATCGCCTGGCGCGACTTCGGCGCAGTTCCGGAACCGGATGAGCTTCGAGAAACGGACCGTCGCTTGCTGGCGATGTCAGAAGAGGCGTTTGGCCAGGTCGGCAGCCTGATCGAAAGAGTCAGGCTCAAAGCCGCTCTTCAGGAAACACTGGCCGTCGCGCGACGCGCCAACCAATATCTCAGCGAGGAGAAGCCTTGGATACTCCTCAAGACTGACCGCTCTCGCGCAGCCACGGTAATATATACGGGGCTGGTCGTGATTAATAGATTGAAGACCTTGCTCTGCCCATTCCTACCGCACAGCAGTCAGCGGTTGCACGAACTGCTAGGGTACGAAGACGTGATCGCCTCGGCGCCAGAGGTCGAGAAAATGATCGATCATGACGGCCGGGAACGGCTGGTGTTGTCAGGCGATTACAGCAAGGTCAATCGTTGGGAGCCGGCGACGATCCCGATCGGACAGACTCTCAGGTCGCCGACGCCATTGTTTCAGAAGTTGGAGGAAAGCGTGATCGAAGAGGAACGTGAGCGCCTCAGAAGGCAATCCCAACGGAGTTAACCGGCGGGGGCGCCGATTCTACGCAGCGCGCCGCTCGGAGGCGGGAGCGAGTGGGCGTTTTTTGCCTTCCTCACGCTCGTTTCGATGTACTAGAGCGAATTACAAATCAATGTACGGTGTACTGATGTGAGTGTACGGATCAGTATCGTGAGCGGTAGCGAGCGCGACTCAAAATGAAGCGCGCTCGCTGCCGCTCGAAGTACTGATCCAGCGAAAAGACTATACCAGCTGCGGGTTGCGGGCTTCGGAGACATACAAACGACGAGGGACGAAGAGTTCCTCTCAACCAGTGTTTTTCTTTTCTGGTTGATGAGCTTCTCCTCGCCCCTCTTGTTCAATAATACAGCAAATCCCCTTCCCAGTCTGTGTATCGAAACATTTTTTCCGTCTAGTTTTCGCGCTCTCAGTCAGCGCAGAAATCTCACCCAATAGGGCATTCCTAATGGTTCAATCCAAATTACGAACGGCCAGGAGGCCGAAAAATAGCGAAGGAGATCACGCAGAGCGCGCGGGCTCCTCGGAGTTCCCGATGTCGGCGCCGTAGACACTCAAATCATTGATTCGTCTTTGTTGAACCCCAACAGCGTCAACTCATCGGTAGGCGAATTCGCCTCATCAAAGATGTGAACACGAATGCGAGGGTGCAGAACAAAGCCGACCGACGCGCCACATCCAATTGTAATGGCCTGGTTCATTATGATCGGCGGGAGTATGCTGCCAGTCTCAAGGCCGCGGCCAAAGAGGTCGGCGTGATCGGCGATGATGACTCGTCCGAAGAGCGAGGCGCCGCTGGCGATTACCGCCTGCCGCTGTTTCCGGATTGATCGCCTTTATTTTCAAAAGGAACAAAATGCCTTCACCTGATCAATTCCCCGTTCACGATAAAACTTCCTATCTGCACATGCTTTGGGCCTCGCTGGCGTTTGCGGTGATGGCGGCGTTCAGCCACAGGGCGGGCGAATCTTGCGATTGGCAATTGGTAGTTGTGGCGCGCGCGGTCGTCGCGTTTTTCTTCGCGGCTATTATCGCCAGAGCTGGTCGCGTCAAGCTCGTCTGGCGCGGTTCGGCGGCGCTGTGGGTACGGAGCGTCGCGGGCAGTACCGGAATGCTTTGCAACTTTTACGCTCTCGCGCATTTGCCGGTGTCGGACACCTTGACGTTGATGAATACATCGCCAATTTGGGTGACGCTGCTGTTATGGTTAACGTTCGGACAGCGGCCTACAATAAGCATTATCTGCGCAGTTGGCGCCAGCGTCGCCGGCATCGCGCTGATTCAGCAGCCGCATTTTCAGAGCGGGAAGTTCGCTTGTTTGATGGCGCTTTGCGGCGCGTTTTGCACCTCCATCGCCATGCTCGGCCTCAATCGATTGAAAAACATTGACCCGCGCGCCATCGTCGCGCATTTTTCCGGCGTCGCCGGCGTAGCCACCGTGCTGTTTCTGCTGCTGACCAATCGCAAAGATTACTCGACGCAATTGGGCGACAAATCAGTCTTCCCCCTGTTAATACTAGTCGGCGCGGCGGGCGTGGCTGGACAAATTGGTATGACCCGCGCTTTCGCCAAAGGGCATGCCTCGCGAATTTCGGTCGTCGCATTGTCACAAATCTTATTCGGCTTGGGGTTCGACGTGTTGTTTTGGAACCGATCGGTCAATCTGATATCGCTGCTCGGCATGGTTTTGGTGATCGCGCCAACGGCGTGGTTAATTCTCGGCAAGGCGCCTCAACAGAGTCACGATCTGATCGCAGTGGAAATGGAAGATTGATCCCGCTCTCGCTCCTCCAACAACTTCCCTTCAACCACTTTCTGTCTAAAAATTCTTCCGGATAAATTCTTCGAGCGCCTCTCGCCTGATCTTCCATTCCCCTCCCCCCTTGGTCGCTTTGAGTTCCTCGGTTTCGATCGCCGCCAGTAACTCGGCGCGTGAAAGGTTCGAATATCTCTGCGCCTCTTTGAGTTTCAAGAGCGGCATCTGCGCGAGTTCGAGGATTGAAGGCTCCCTTTCCTTCCCCGCCTGCTCCTGCATCGCCTCGAAGAGCCGAGAGAGAACCAGCGCCAGGTCCGGCGCGGATTCTCTTTTCACAATGAATCCTCGCTTCTCTTCTTCTCGGGACGTCACCGCAGGCGCGTAGAGAGTTGAATCGAGCTCGGTTTTCAATCGGTCAAGCTCCGCTCGTGAGTAGAGAGCGACTGGGCGGGTTTTGCTTCTTTCGTACCTCACGCCGACCCGGCCTTGTTTGGTGTAGTTCTCAAGAGAACGAACGCTACAGCCGACATACTTCGCCGCATCTTGTTTCCGCATCTCTTGAGGGTCTTCTTTCTTCATCTTCCGGTTCTCCCCAGCGCGTAATCCCGCAAACTCCGCCTGCGAGTTTTGCGGTAATTTGCGGGATTAAGTATCAACGAGAGATACTTGGAATCGCAAGTTGTTTTTGCGCCGTCTCCGGGTTGGTATCCGCCTCCGGTTGAAAGGGGAGGCTCCGCTGCGGTTTCTCACTCCTCTTCTTATCCGCCCATTCTATAAGCTTCTCTTCCAACTCTTCACGGGTCGAGGCTGCCAACTGCATCCTTAAGTAAGTGCCTCGGGAGAGATATGCCAGGTACGACCTCTTCCGGAGGGACCCTCCGCCGACGATCTCGCGGCATCTCCATCCCACCCCATCCTTACAGAACTGGTAGCGGCCAATGGTGACTGATTTCTTCTTGTCGGCGCCGGTCGGTAAGAGAAAAGCGGCGACCGTTCCGGCGCTCTCTCTCTTCGCCTTTCTTGAATGGGTTCCGGCGTCGAAGGGAGCGCCGGCGGCGTCCATGACGACTGACGCAGTCAGGTCAGGCATTTCTGACGGCTCCACGCTTTTCGGACCGGCGCTCCCGCTCTGCGCCGCCGTCGCCAAAGCAATTAGGGTCAAGAGGGCGAGAAAGAGGGGCATCACGGTGAGACCGTACCGCTCATAGACGCTCATTCTCCGCAGGTCGAGCAGGAGAGAATTCGTCCCGTCGGTCTCTCGGGCTTCGCCGGCCTCGATTCCCGAAGGCCTTTCCGCGCGGACGAAGGCGCGCGCCAGCCTCCTGTCTTTTTCCACAAGTTGCAAAGCCAGCTCAGCCTGTTTCTCTAATGTCTTCCGCCTTTCCTCCGCGGCCTGCTTCTCGACGGTCAATTGCCGCTCCGCCGCTTTCCCGGCGAGCGTCTCCTGCCAATCAAGGTCCAAGGCGATCGACGCATTCACGAGTAGAACGGCTGTCAGGATCAACTGGCAGACCATGGCGACGCCCGCGACCCGCTTTCGCTCCGACGCTACAAGCCAGGCGCAACTGATCGCCATCAATTCGGCGCCGACCGTTCCGACGATCCCCACTCTCCCCAAACCGGCAAGCCGCCCGCTCAAGTGGGAGCCCACTATCGCCAGCGTAAAAAGAGTCGAGAGGCAGGCTAAAACGACGCCCACCCATTTGAGGATTGAAAGCTCCTTGTTCGCGCTCATGACTATCCTTTCCCGGCGGCAAACGCCGTGAGTGTTCTTTTTCGACGGGAAGAAGTGGACCGCAGAGAGGAGAGGCTCAGCTCATAGCTCCGCATCGTCGCCGCGTCTGTCGGTCGAAACTCTTGGTTTGATTGATACTCAAAGGCTCGACAAAGCGTTCGGGCGCCTGTCGAACCATTTTCGTTTGGCCGAAGCGATATTAAACCATTAACCGCAAAACTCGCAAGGACGGCTTGCGAGCTTTGCGGTCATTTGCGAGATTCCATTTAAAAGGCGGTCTGGCGCCGACAGTGGCGGCCGCGAAAGCTGAGGTCGGCGATCCTCAGCCTGAAGTATGTAGACGAGAAAGAACCTGAATTTCCGATTACCGAAAAGATTCCCTCGGATCTTGAGTCTGAGTCGGGTACTATTCCGCCTGTCATAAACTCTTCTCAAGCGTAAAAACCAATCTGACTCGGAGGGCATCTCATGACGTTCGCTCGTTTGACTCTGTTCGCTCTGCTTGTCCTGTTCAATTCGGCTGCGCTTCAGAAATCGCCGCAACCGGATTGGCCGAAGATCGAAGAAGAAACCATGCGCCACTTCCAAGCGATTCTGCGCCTGGACACCAGCAATCCACCCGGCAATGAAGGCATCGTGGTTGAATACCTGAAATCGGTCCTGGATCGTGAAGGCATCGAAACCAAAATCTTCGCGCTCGATCCGAAGCGGCCAAACCTTGTGGCTCGTTTGCGTGGTAACGGCAAAAAACGCCCGCTGCTGATTATGGGGCACACGGACGTCGTCAAAGTTGATCCGGCGAAATGGACACATCCTCCGTTCTCGGCTACGCGTGAAGGCGGGTACGTTTACGGTCGAGGCTCTGTAGACGACAAAGACAACGCAACCGCCGGGCTGATGGTGATGCTGTTGCTGAAACGAATGAACGCGCAGCTGGACCGCGACGTGATCTTTCTGGCCGAAGCGGGCGAGGAAGCCAGCACGCAATTCGGCATTCAGTTCATGGTCAACCAACACTGGCCCGAAATTGAGGCCGAGTTTTGTTTTGCGGAAGGCGGCGGCGTGACTCGAACGGGCGGCAAGATTCGATTCGCCACTGCGCAGACTTCCGAAAAGATTCCTTACGGAGTGACGCTCGCGGCGCGCGGCCCGGCCGGCCACGGATCGGTTCCGTTGAGAACCAACGCCATCGTGCGCCTGTCGCAAGCCATCGCCAAGCTCTCCGCGTGGTCAACGCCGATGCGGTTGAATGACACGACCAGAGCATATTTCGATCGGCTGGCCGGAATCAGTTCGCCGGAAGAAGCCGATCGTTACCGCAACGTGGCCAACCCTGAAATGACCTCCGCGATTCAGGAATACTTTGCCGTCAACGAACCGCGCCATCATTCGATGCTGCGGACTTCGATTTCTCCGAACATCATCAAAGGCGGTTATCAGGTGAACGTGATTCCTTCGGAAGCCGAAGCCACGCTGGACGTGCGCGCGTTGCCGGATGAAAATCTGGAAAGCCTGCTGGCTGAAATTCGCAAGGTTATCAACGATCCAGCGGTAACGGTGGCCAAAAACGAACGCAATACACGGCCGGCCGCGCGACCTTCGCGGATTGACTCCGAAGCGTTCCGCGTTTTGGAAGCCGCCGTCAAAAGCCATTACGACGCCGTTACTTTGCCCACGATGAGCACCGGCGCGACCGACATGGCTTATCTGCGGGCCAAAGGCGTTGAATGTTACGGAGTAGGCCCGATGACCGACAGCGAAGACGGGCCGAAAGGTTTCGGCGCGCATAGCGATCAGGAGCGAATTCTGGAAGAATCACTCCACAAATTCGTTCGATTCCACTTGGACATCGTGATCAATCTGGCAAAAGCTAACTAACTGTGATGAAAAGTAATCTCTCCTGTCGCAAGTGGCGCCCTGAAAGAGATTAATATCTCACCCACGAAGCCACACGAAGAGACGCTAATGAATGAGGTGAACCGATGGAATTATCTAGAAGAGATTTTGTGGCCACTATGGCCGCTTCCGGTCTGACGGGGATACAAACGACAGCGGCGCCGGGCGTCGCTTATTACGTGCGGTATGAATATCGCGGCAAACGCGCTTACGGATTGCTGGAAAAGGACACGATTCGTGAGATTCGTGGCGGGCTTTTCGGAGCCAGAACGCCAACCGGCGTGAAAGTGAAGTTGGCTGACGCGAAATTGCTCTATCCATGCGAGCCGACGACCGTGCTGGCCGTAGGATTAAATTACAAGAGCCATCTCGGGACTCGCCCGGCCCCTACAAAGCCTGAATTCTTCTTCAAGCCAGTCACCTCGCTCGTAGAGCCAGGCGGCGAGATAGTGATTCCGCCAGGCGCGAAGAATGTCCATTACGAAGGCGAATTCGTCATCGTGATTGGCAAAACGGCGCGGCGAGTCGCCGAAGACGATGCCTTGAATTACGTCTTCGGCTACACCTGCGGCAACGACGTGAGCGAGCGCGATTGGCAGCGTGATGATTTGCAATGGTGGCGCGCCAAGGGGGCGGATACGTTCGGGCCGCTTGGCCCGGCGATTGTGACAGGATTGGAGTATAGAAAATCGCGCCTGCAAACGCGCGTCAATGGCGAAGTGAAACAGTCTCAACTGCTCAGCGACCTGCTTTTCGATGTTCCGGCGATCGTCAGTTTCGCCTCTCGGCACGTGACGCTGCATCCTGGCGACGTGATTTATACGGGCACGCCCGGGGCGACCAGCGCTATGAAACCGGGTGACACGGTCGAAGTGGAGATTGAGGGGGTCGGCGTGTTACTCAACCGGGTCAACCAGCCCACTTAACCGATGCTTGTGCAAATAAAAACCATTTGCAATCAACACTATGATCGGCGCTAACGTTCTTCGTCGCGGAGCGACGGTCTGACCTTCTAGGATTAAATCGTCGCTCCGCGACGAAGAAGCGCCTTCCTTGGGATGCAAAAAATATGTGGCGCATCGAGCCCACGATAACCGTCCTGAGCCTGGGCGTGGCGCCTCTATTGACGATCGACATCCTGATTTTCGGAGACCTGAAAGCCGCTTGCCCGAGAGTGAGGAGGGGCGTTTTTGCATTATCTGATAGTGCAAATCGGTCACATGTATGTTGGTATTAAAATGTCGCTACCCGACCGCGCGAGCCGGGTTGGAGCCAAAAGAAGATAGTCCTGCAGGTAACCGAGTCCCGGGGTGGTCGGCGCGCGTCAGTTCACTTTCCACGAGAGAAAGCGTCTATTTGGCTCCGCCTACCGAGTCAGGCGTCGCCTGCGCCAGCGGGTACGCGACGCTCAAAATGGTGAGCGTCATCATCCTCCTTCATTCTGAAGGCGCGAGATCGCCTCATGCGCCAGCGTCCTCCACCTGGCGCCCCTGATGCCCCAGTTAAAGTATTCGTAGTGCAAGCGGCCCTCGTGCGGCGGGCGGGTGAAGTCGTAAGGCGGCGCCGCCCTGTATCTTTCAACGCCGATGGGGAACCAGCGGAGGACCTCCCGCTGGGTGACGAAGCAGTCGAACATCCGCCGCTTCAGCTCGCGCGCCTCCTTAGAAAGACGAAATGTCCTCACGCCATAGCCGCGGAAGGGTAAGAAGTCGGATGTGACCATCCGCCCCCCGCAAGAATAATAGGAGGTGAGTTCGAGAACTTCTGGGGGGCGCGTAAATTCGCCTTCGAGCAAGCGTCGCGCGGTGTGTACGGCGAAGGCCGTCGCATCGTGGTCGGGGTGGCCGCCTTCGTAAGAGTGGGTCAGGACGGCCTCGGGTCCCACCTCGCGAAGAATCTCGACCACTCGGCGCGTAATCGGGATAAGATTGAAGGTCGCCTCCTGGTCGGCGAAGTCCAGCTCTCGTACCTGTTCGGGAGCGACGCCGGCGAGTCCGAGCGCGGACAGGCACTCTTCGCGCCGCGCGCCCGCGTACTCATCGCCGGTCGCAAAGCACGCCCTCAGAGCGCAGTCCAGCTCGCGCGGCGCGCCGTTCGTGACGTGGATGACCGTCACCCCCTTGAGACTGCTGAGTCGCGCGCCCGCGCCGATAATCTCATCATCCGGGTGGGCCACGATGACAACCACCTTCGGAGCGTCGCCCGGGGCGTCGCCGTTCGCAGATAGACGGTCAAGTAGCTTTGCGCCCACAGAGATAACTTCTCTTTCCATAGTTAGACTTGTGGCTTTCTTCCGCGCGTGAAGTAACCGGCAGAGTTGTAAAGTGTCTCCCAGGCGTGATTGCCGCTAGCCTGATACGGCGGCCAAATTTACCTGGCGGTCCTTACTAGTTGCGTGTACGGTGTGGGGCGATTTGTTTAATCGCCCTGTTTGCGGCTTTGCCCATTCAGGAAAGAAGCGCGAGTAAACAACTCGCGCCACATTACAGTACACGCAATCGCAAACCGCTTTACAACGGTTTTCATGTGGATGAATAGCCACAGAGATCACAGAGATCACAGAGAAATCATGAACTCCTTGATTGCTTTCCGTGTCCTCTGTGTCCTCTGTGTCCTCTGTGGCTAACAGTCTTCATCCATTTGAAAACCGGTATAAGTGAGCGCGAGTGGCCCGCTCCGATTGCTCGGGGCCATGTTAGGCGCTCGCCCCAACTCGCCTTGCGCTGCAAACTCCTGCAAGTCCCATACCCGGTGAACGCCGGTCGGTTCTCTTTGTTTGTAATTACTGGAAATTCGGCATTCACACGCCCGGCAGACAGTGTGCGAAGCCTGGGGAAACAGAAGAAGAGTTTTTCCTCCTTCCGATTCGGAGTTGTACTGACTGTGGAACAGTTCTGATAATACTTGAGCGTTTATCAGATCAGTGTGCTGATTTATTCTTCGTCGCCGCAGCGACGGTTTGAACTTAGGCCGGCATTTATAGTCTTTGAGAATTAATGGCGCCAATGGTTACGAACCGCCACCCGCGTCCGCTTCTTTCCGCGGGGACGCCATTGAGGCGATCACCGAGATAACGAGTATCCCGGCGACCACACCCAGGGCCACGCCCACCGGAATCTCGTAGAAGTCAGTAAGCAGCATCTTGGCTCCCACGAAGATCAGGATCGCTGAAAGCCCGTAATGAAGGTATTGAAACAATCCCATCACGCCGGCCAGCGCAAAGTAGAGTGCGCGCAATCCCAGGATCGCGAATACGTTCGATGTGTACACGATGAAAGGGTCCAACGTGATGGCCAGAATGGCCGGAATAGAATCCACGGCGAAGATCACGTCCGTCGTCTCTATCATCAACAACACGATGAAGAGCGGCGTGGCGAAGTAACGCCCTCTCCGCCCTTCCTGCCCGACTTGTTTTATGAAGAACTTGCCTCCCTGATAATTGTCCGTCACTGGCATCAGGCGGCGGAATAGCTTGAGCGCCGGGTTCTTTTCCGGACATATATCCTTGTCCTTTCCCGTCGCCATCCTGGCTCCGGTCAGGATGAGCAGGGCGCCGAAGATATAAATGACCCAGTGGAACCGCTCGATCAGCGAGACGCCCGCAAAGATGAAGATGGCGCGCATGATAAACGCGCCGAGCACGCCCCAGAAGAGCACCCGGTGCTGATGGCGCGCGGGCGTGCGAAAGTAGGAGAAGATCAGCAGGAAGACGAAAATGTTGTCCACGCTCAGCGCCTTCTCGATCAGGTAGCCGGCCAGGAATTCGAGCGCCGCATCTGGCCCGCGCCAATAGTAAATACCAAGATTGAAGAGAAGGGCGAGCGCGATCCAGACCCCGCTCCAGACGAGAGCCTCTTTGATGCCGACCCGATGCGAATGGCGGTGAAAGACCCCGAGGTCTAGAGCGAGCAGCGCCAGTACGAACAGATTGAAGATTACCCATACCCACACATGGCTCGACATCAGGACGCGCTCCTCTCACTCGCTGGCGGCGCCAGCATTTTGTCTGCAGAGAATCGATTGAATAATACAAGCTACGTGCCGCAGCCCCCTGCGGCGCCGGTTGTGTGAGAGACTGCGCCTATCTCAATAAATGGTTCTCCGCCCGACGCGCGGTATTTTCGACATACTCGCTGGTATTCATTTGTGATGTTCTTTTTTAGCGGCCAGCTATCGCCTTGCAGAGGGTAATAATCGCGTCCTTCGAACCACTTTTTCCTTCCGGCGCTCACATGCCACGCAACGCGGCGAGGGCTTTCTTCGCCTTCGGCGCCGTCAGCGCAAGCGCCGCAAAGTTCGCAAGCGCGCCCGTAATATAAAGGAATAATCACACATATTTTCCCTTCATCGAGAATGAAAGGCGCCCCCTTGCGAATACCTTCGATCATTCGGCGTGAAGTTCGGCTTCTCTCTCGACTCGATCAGCGCGTCTGATTCTGCCGATTGGGCGGCCGCCGCTGCCGACCACGCCGCCGAGCATCGCCGCGCATGCCGAAAGCGCCATCACAATGAACGACCACAAAGCCCCTGTTCTGACGGAGGCGATGAGTTGATCAGGGTTCATGCCCAGCGCGCCTAAATTGATGCCGCGCCCCCAGATGATTAACTGACTAAATATGTTGCCGGACGCGCCGAAGAACGAGCCGAGGCCGATCGCCGTCAGCGCCAGAATCAAAACCGTGCCGAGCGCCCAGAGGCAAAAGCCGTTGATCAATCCCGCGCTCGGGCCTCTGACCAAGGCCGTCGCGCCGGTGACCAGCCCGCCCAGGAAGAATGAAATCAAACCGATGATCCCGGCGACCCATGCGTCGCTCCGCCTGGCGCCCGGGAAATCGCCCATGCCTAGTGACAACCATCCGAACGCATAGGCCATCAACTCGAACAGCAGGAACATGCTGAGCGTTGTCAACAATCCCGCCCAGATCGGCCCCCAGCGCACGCGGTCGCGCGCCACGGCGGTCTGCTCCACCCTCTCGACGGCCATCCCGTCCCCGCGACGCTCTACTTCATCCAGAATAAAGGGGCGATCCGCGGGCCCTCCCGGCATGTTGAATATTCTTTCTCTGCGTTCCATCGCTATCTCCTATCTCTCCCCAAGGATGATGTTTCTGATGATTCCTTCATAATCCCTCGCCTATCTCGCTTTTCTTTACAACCTGGAAAGCTATGGTGAGGGAGGGCTTTTTATCTCAAAGGAGGAGAGACAAAGAGGGCGAGGGTCAAGTAGGAAGAAATGCCTCATTCGTCCAACTTAATCCTTTGTTCATGTATATTTCCTACTTTCCTCACCACCTTTCCAGGTCATATTCAGTATTCGCAACCGTTATGCCTGTGGGCAATTGCTATTCGTATTTAAGATTTAGGATGTTATACATCTCTTCCTCCTCACAGACGCCCGGCCCGCCGCGATGCTCATCCCGCGCGGCCTTCCTCCAGTTCACGGCGGTTGTCGAACTTCTCGACACTCAATCCTCGACGCTCAGCAACCTTCCCTTCTCTCCTTTTGACGGACCGTCTTGCCAGCTGCTTTCCCGGTCTCCGAATTGATCTCGCCGCCGAGAAAGATCGCCAGTCCGAGAATATAGAGCCAGAGCATCAGGACGATGACCGCGCCCAGACTCCCATAGGTCGCGCTGTAGCTCGGCGCGTAACCGAGGTAGATCGAGAAGAGGAACGACGAGATCGCCATCGCGGCCACTGCGAAGACCGCGCCCGGCGCGTGCCGGCGCCAGTTCTGCTCCGCGTTCGGCGCGAAGCTGTAGATTACCCCTATTCCGACCACCAGCAGCGCCAGGCCTATCAGGTAATCGACGTAAGGCCAGACCGCCGTGAAGACCTCGCCGAGCCCGAACCTGACTGCCAGCGCCGCCGCCAGCGCGTCGCCGAAGATGATCAGCAGCGCGCCGCCGATGACGAAGACCGCCAGCGCAAGCACTAGCGCGATGGCAACCAGGCGCGACTTCCACCACGGACGGCCTTCCTCGACTTCGTAAGCGACATTGAGCGCACGCATCAACGCGTTCATTCCGCTCGACGCCGCCCAGAGCGAAACAAGGAGCGACAATGAGAGTAGACCGCCGGTGGTCTTGTCGGCGACGCTCCTAGTCCAATCACGCAACAATTCCTTCGCCTCGGGTGGCGTCGCCTTTGTCAAGTAATCAATCAACTTGTCCTGGGCGCTGGGCATAAGGCCCAGCACGCTTATCAGGAAGATCAGCAGCGGAAAAAACGCGAGCATGAAGTAGAAAGCAAGCCCCGCCGCGCGGTCGAAAGCGTCGTCCTCGCTCGCTTCGCGCCAGATCCTTTTCGCCAATTCCTTGAGCGTTAAACCGCCGAGGAAGCTCTGCCTGGCAGTTCGCGCGGCGGCGCGCAGTTCGCGGCGATTGCCGTCGTCACCCAATATGCGCTCGACTCTCCTAGGCATAATGACACCTCCCGGCGCCCCGATCACTCCGACCGAGCGGGACGCGCTCTGTAAAAAATTCAACCAGCGTTCCCGGTTTGACCTTGCCCACGCAGGATGTCGCCCGGACCTGGCCCGGTGTTTTCAACATCACTTCCAACCGTGCTTCACACTAGAGCCCATATCCACGGTTAAGAAATGGGTGGAATCGATCCTGACCATGACGCGTACTTATTGTCTTTGAAATTAAATACAATCATGGGTGTAGGGGCGGGTTTTCCCCGCCCATGTATGTGATCCAGGCGATTGGGACGGGGAAAACCCGCGCCCCTACGTTGGAATGCGTGGTTGCATTTAATAATCAAAGACCATTAGTCCGCGCGGCCCGAGGGATATGACGTAAGCGCAGACTAAAGTCCGCGCCACTATTATCCCGGAGTTAAGACGCGCGGTTTGCCGGCATTCATAGCGCCAGTCCCATCTTAAACTCGTTTGCAAACCGATTTAAGCGAGACCGAAAAAAGCGGGGGAGTTATACGGCTCGCGCTTGACCCTCGGATTGCGCTGGAGAATCTCTGCCCCACGATGCGGCAAGATATAGAAAATGACATATTCAAACAATTGAGAATCGTAAATGGCCAAGTCCCTGGCTGGGGACATAGGCCAAATAACTAAAATCGCTTTAGAACCAATACCCGTAAATCAACGTTTCTGATATTGTTCTGAGAGCGTGTTTTAAAGGTTCTTTTCTAAAGCCCGCGAAGCGGGCGCGAGCATAAATCCTTGTCTTTACCCAAATCTTTTGCGTTCCCAGGGCGCCGCTTCTTCGTCGCGGAGCGACGGTTGAGCTTAGGCCGGCGTTTTAACGCCGGTTAGGGATGGGGAATTATTATTCAGTCGCGGAGCGACGGTTGACCTTGTTGTGAGTTCGTCGCTAGATTCGGCCTTCTTTTCTTCGCCGCCTTCAACCGTCGCTCCGCGACTAGGGATTTCTCTCACACTCTACACCGGCGTTAAAACGCCCGGCCTAAGCTCAACCGTCGCTCCGCGACGAAGAATAAATCCGTACGGTGAAACGCCATCGCCGCCTCGCGTTGAAATCTGGGTAATGACAAGGCTTTATGCTGACGCCCGCATCCGCGGGCTATGAACGCGTCAAAATGTGGGTAGTGACAAGGCTACATGCTATCGCCTGCTTCGCAGGCTCAAATCGGAGCTTTTAAAACACGCTCTGACATCGGGGTATTTTCTCTGCTTGCAGAGCAGTTAGAATAGAACCACGACAAGAAAAGAGAATTTATCATGAAAGTAATATGGGCTTTTGCAGGTGTGTTTATTATTGCGTTAGCTGGGCTCAGGTTCTGTACTTCCCTTAAAGGGAGCTTTAGTGCCGAGAAATATAACATTACCGAAATCATAGTGCGCTTTCCGGGAGAGCATGGAGATATTAAGAGCCCTGTGATAAAAACGATAACCAGTCGACATGAAATACTTCCATTGGTTGAATTTGCTAACCGACACGCTAAATATAGCTTCCAGTGGGTGCGCGTTGACTCCGCTTTAAGCTCTGTGGCTTCGATTCACTTGCGCTTTATGGCTGGGACAGAGTCTAAAGGGACTTTTGGATTTAGCGCTAACTTTGGGAACATCCCGCAACGTTATGATCTATATGGCGCTGGCCTGACATTCTTTGAGATTTTCGATGAGGGTGACCATCGAAAAAAGAATGTTTCACTTAGTGATGTTGAAGAGATTTTGCGATTAATTGGCTTTTCGAAGGATGACTACTTAGCTCTTTCAGATTCGTGGAAGAATGGGGTACCGTGGAAGCCTAGGCAATAACCGTCAGGTAGTGTCTCTCCCGAAAACTTCATCCGGCCTTGAAGGAAGCCGAAAAAAAGTGGGGGAGATAGTCGAAATTATGCAGAATCAGAAAGATGGAAGGCCGATTGCGCCAAGTCGTTCTCCCCTTAAGTATTTGAGTGTCTACGGTGAGAAATGAGACAACCTGCAATTCCCTATGCGGTTACGTCCACACCGTTTGCCTTGATGGGGGCTTTTGATAAGCCCCAGTTATCACGGCCGATCTCACGTTTGAAACATTCCGTCCGGTAGATCGTCTTGGGCAATAATTTGTTTGAGTGGTTGGCGAGCCAATTGTTGCGAGCGTTCGTATAGGCTTTAATCCACTTCTTCTCATCGCCGCCGAGGGACGGCGGATTTTCCGCGAACTTCGAGCGGAGTATCCAAAGAATGCCCCCGCTGTGCACGAACGAGTCATAGATCACTAATGCGGACAAGGGCAACGTAAATTGTTGTTGATCCGCCCAACGCATCGCAGGTTTGAAGTATCGTTCATCGAAGAACTCGTCTTGCACGCTCTGCATCACGGAGTCTTCACGCCCTGCGCGCCGCAAAAGATCACGAAACTGTAAATTATCAGTGAGCGGCTTGCTGCCGATTTCATCGGCGAACGGAGCGAGCGCCGCGCTGAAAGTCCCGCCGGCGGCGACGTAATGCTGCACAAGGTCCCGCAGAAGGCCGTATTCCGTCGTTTGGGATCGCCCATAAGTAATCTGTGGGATCTTGTGGGGTCCGTCTTTCATCACCACCAACAACCCGTAGTCGCCGTCCGGCTTGCCGGTTTCAAAGACGTTGATCACCCGAACGATTAAACTCTTTTCTTCTTTTGTTAAATTCACGTTTCTGGATCTCCCGTCGTTATTGAATCAGAGGCGACGGATTCGGCGATCCTGCCTCCGCTACAATTGTCTAAACAGGGCGGCCAGGGTTACGGAAAGTTCAGACAAGTTCCCGTTCGTAAACAACACTGCGGTCCGGCGCATGTACGATTTCGTTGAGGCGCGCGCCGTCAAACTCCAACGTCATGTATCCATGGGGACCATACTCATTTTCATGACCCTTGATGTAGAGGTTGGGACCTTCCAGGATTAGACCGCCGGGCGCATTGTTCTTCTTGTCGACTTTTCGCCATGTGGTGTCCTGTGGCCCATGTTGGTCGATGACCCCTTCCGTGAATTTATCGTGGAAATACGGATAGCCACTGTGCCCGACGCAACGGCCGTAAAGACCCCAATCCTGGTGTTGGCTGTAAAGCATGCACCGATGTTCATGCCCCCAATACCAGGCGAAGATCCGTCTACTCGTAAGTAGATCGCCGAGCTGCTCCTGCAGTTCCCCTTTCGCCCTTTCAGCCCAGGCGAAGAGTTGGTGGTGAGTGAAAAGGACGACGCGGCGGTTCCCGGCGCCGGCCACCAGTCCCTTCAGCCAATCGACCTGGTCTTTAGCCAATTCAGCCTCTTCATAGCCGGTGTCGAGACCGACCAGTAGCCAGTGGTCGTTCTGTAATGCGAAGTAGCTGGCGGCCTGCTTGAACTCCTTCAGCGTCTTTTTAAAGTAGCCGTACCCGCCCGAATACATCTCATGATTGGAGTTGCAAGCGCGGCTGACGGCGCCTGGATTCTTCGGCCAGAATTTAAGGAAGCGGTTGGTTACTTCACTCTCTGTCCCCGAATAATAAACGTCGCCGAGGTGAAGAAGTAAACCATACCCTTTTGGATCGTCCTCGATGCTCTTGGCGCAAACCGGCGCGCCGTATAAGCCCGAGCCCCAATCACCCAGAATGGCCGTGCGCAGCGTGTTGGGCAAAGGTTCTGCCGTCGAGGGGGCAGTCAGCCATTTGTGCGGTTTCAGTCTCCTGACCCAGCTGAACAAGCTGCCGGCCCAGCCCAAAATGTCACGCTCGTCGAACTGCGCTTCGAGGCCGCCGCCGTCCACGGACTCGACTTTACCTGTTTGTAGGGAAGCCTCCGCCAAATAACTTTGCAGCAGGGAGGTGAATTGATCATCGGGGGCGGCCAGAACGCCGGATTTTTTTTCCGCGGCCTCGAGTGTCTGAAGGGACTTCAATAACTCCTCCATTAACCCAGTAGCTTCCGCTGCGGACGGCGGGGTTTCATCCGCCTCGTATCCGCCGGGCGGCGCCGCCTGGGCCGCGTCA
This sequence comes from Blastocatellia bacterium, assembly GCA_036565725.1. GTDB lineage: Bacteria > Acidobacteriota > Blastocatellia > RBC074 > RBC074 > JAJVID01. The sequence continues at coordinate 8,635 of DATCXQ010000784.1, read as the reverse complement.
ATGATCGCGTTGGGATCCTGTCGCAGCGCTTTCGTGATGGCCTCATTAAGGCGTTGGTGTGTGACGATTACGGTAGTGTTTTCCTGTGACATACATGTTACTCCTGGTTCGAATGTTTTTGCGCGCGGGTCGCTGGCTTTTCAACTGGCGCTACCCCGGTTATTGCTCGCCACATTGTTTAGGTTAATTGAGCATTGGGTCGCCGGATCAGTACCGCGAGCGGTAGCGAGCGTGGCGCTCGGAGTAGGCTACTTGCGGGGGCCACGCCCGCTACCGCTCGCGGTACTGATTTTCAACTAGCGCTACCCCGGTTAATTGCCGAGTGTCGCCTTGCGAATGGTCAAGATGGCGATGCCCTCGTTAGCCTGGTATGGGTCGGGTTTTCCCCCATCAAATCGCGGCATCATTTCACTGCCTCTGTGATGCAACGCCACCACCCGCCAGTCGTCATGTTCGAAGACGGGGCTGCCTGAATTGCCCGGTTCAGTCGGCGTCCGGTAATGGAGCAGTTTTTCATTCGCCGCCAGCAGGTTATTGTCCTGCAGCGAAATCTCCAGGTCTCTCCCGCCTGGGTGACCGATGATATACAGACGAAATGCCGACGCGGCGGCAGTCAATTCGATCTCCCGCGTGTGAATTGCCAGTGGCTGCGCCGACGCCGGAAGGCCTTTCAGCCTTAGAAACGTCGCGTCCAATTCATTTGGCGCAGACGTCCACACTAGTTCTTCCACTTCGTATAATTCGTCGCCGATCGTTTGGAATTTGATTCGCGCATCCTCGGGATAGATGGCCTTAGGATTGCTGAAGGGGTTCGGATTGTCACTTACCACGTGTCCATTGGTTAGCAACAGTAACCCCTCTTGATCGGTGAAGAAATCCGAAGCATTGACCAACCAGCCCGTCCCGTGCCCTTGTCCATTTAGTTTCTGCACGCGGGCCACCGAATCGCACTGCTGCAATCCCTTTTTGTACCAACCGAGCGTCACCATTCGGTCGGAAGAAAAGACCGACTCAAGCCCGTCCATCGCCTCCTCGACGGCTGCGATCTCATGCTTGATTTGCTGCGGGTCGTTCGTAATCGCCGCCCCCTGTTTCTTTAGAAGCCCTGCTTTGAGAATGGGTAGCACGTGCTTACCAGGGAGCTCGTTATCATTAAGTTGCCAGACCTCAGTGAGCTGCCGAAGCGTACTTGCGATCTCGAAAGAGTCAACATTCTTATGAGCGATGTACCGGAATGCGGCGTCCGCCGCGTCCTTGTGTTGGCCGAGAGCCACGAGCGCTTCCAACTCGGTGGCGAGATCCCATGCCGGAAGGGGGTCAGTGGCTTCCTCTTCGCGTTTCTTTAGGGTTCCAAGGATTTCCTGCGCCAGCGCGGCCGCTTCCGGCCATTCGGCGAGCGTAATACCCTCCCGCCGCGCCCTGTCCGACAACGCCACGACGTTGATCCCGTGCCAGAGGTAGTTATCGTCAAGAAGGTAGACTTTGTAATACTCCTGCAAAGCGCGCTCGATGTTGGCGAGTTTGCGCGCAGGACTCAGGTCATTGAGGTTGACGAAAAGTTGTTTGTAGATGCGACCGATTAGTCCACGCGCCTCCAACTCTTCCCCTTTGATCCCCTGCGGATCTTGGACGATGGATTGCAAGATCATTTCCGCCGCCGCGAGAATGTCTTGATCAATCAGAGCTTGCGCGTACTGTCGGCGAATCTGCGGGGTGTGCAACCCTGATTGGAGCAAGGCTTCGCCGAGTTGCGTCATGCAGGCGAAGCGCCGTTTCCTACGTAAGCTCTGCAGCAGATTTTTGGCCGTTCGTTCCGGAATCAATTCCGTATCTGTATGGATCCGGATGATCAGCTTGTCGCAAAGTTCGTCCGCTTCCGGCCAATTGAACGCGTCGAGCAACTCCGTCATGCTCGTTTCAAGTTGCGCTGCATCGTCCCAAGGCATCGTCTTTCCCCTCTCGAAATACCGGGCGCGGGCGCCAGGACTATCCCAACAATTTCCGGCTATCAATAATATTGACGTGAATTTTGCCCGAGTTCCGCGCCAGGTTAACCATATGCGCTGTTCCGCCCGGACCATCGCCCTCATTTTTCCCGTCCCATAATGCGAGCAGCGTAATCTTTTGAGCTCCGGAAGCCAGGGCCATCTGTAGAACCCACTGGTTACCTCGCTCCCAGGAGTTCGCCGCGCTCTCCCCGAACCACCTCGGCAGCCCCTCTCGGTCACTCAGTTCCAAGACCTGTTTATTCCCTTCGGTGAATCGGAAGAACCGCGAACGCAATTCATCCAACGTCTCGAAACTGGCTCTCACGTAAGCGTCTTCCGACATGGGAAGGCAAATAATGCTTTGAATCTTCAGCTCAGCGCAGGCCTCGTGGAAAAGGAGATCGGCCCCCGGGGCGGCCGACGCGAGTCCCAGTAACTTACAATTTTGATTAAGCGCGTTCAGCGCCTCAATAATGAGCGTTTTGGCGCGCCCTTCCAGCTTGGAGGGGAAACGCTCTTCAGCGCGGCCCGGCGCATCAAAGCAGTGTCCGGCAAAGAGGAGGACATGCTTTGGCGCCGCGTCTTCTCGGGAACCGCCTTCAAAAGCGCTGTCTACAGCCGCGATCACTTTTTGAGCCAATTCACCCTTCACTCCCAGTTTTTCAAAGAGTTGCAGTTGCCCTTTTGTGGAGTCCCATGCGAACGGCTGATCGGAAGTAATAACGTCCTGATACCGCTTAATTACCCTCGACTCATTCTGTTCGGTAAGGAATAGGAAGTCCGCGAAACTGATCTGCGTCCACAATCGCTCCGAGTCATCAGGTTTCATCTGCCCTTGTTTGGCCTCGATCGAAGCCGGCACGAGCGCCGACAGCGTTTTAACTTCCTGGCTGACCTTGCGCCGGTAAGATTCGGCCTGGGCGTCATTATCGAAAGCGACCTTCCACGAATCGGAATCCTTCGGGCTGAGGTCCAGAAAGATTGCGCCCATCTGCAACGCCGCCAGACCGGAGTAGAAGTGATTCAGGTCTTGGAAAAAGGCCCCCCGGTAAGCTTCGTACGATTCGTGGAGCAGTCGATTGCTCCCGGCCTGACGACGCTCCGGGACTGTGGCTAAGGATTCGAATTCGTCGCGCCACCGCGTTTTCTGGTTGCGCCCGCGCAGCGCCAGCGCCTCTACGTGATGTCGAGGAAGCGCCTTATCGCTCGTGATCACACGCTCGATCGCCTGCTCTGAAAGCGTCAGCAACTGGGCCTTTTTCTCATCACGATATAAACGCTCATAGATGTTTGCGAGGGCGAGAATTGAATCTACGTCGCCACGATTACCGTCGTGAATCTCCTCGAAGCTCGCCCGCGCGCCGGCGTAGTCTTTTAGACTCCATTGAGCCTGGGCGACCAACCGAAGTCCGGCCCATTGAAAGCGCAGGCCTTTGACTTCCTGCGCCAGGAGCCGTAACCACCCTTTCGAATTCGCGGCGCGCGCACGGTCCACCTCCTCGCGGAAGTCCATTGGCACTACTTGGATAGAATCCGCATTCGCCTCGGGCAGCGCCGGCAGCATCTTAAAGACAGGGCTGTCGGTCTCCCGATCGCTACGAAGAGTGGCCTCGATCATATCGGTGAGTTGCTGTCGAGCCGATGCGGGGTTATCCAAGTTGTAAGGAAGATAACGATCCGTCAGCAGGTCGAATGGGATGTTATCGGCTGTCGGAATCCCTTTTATTAGGATGGCGCCCCGCTTTCGAAGCGCGTGTCGCAGACCCAGCTCGTAGAAAACGTTCGCGTTGTGAATGCTGACGTCGCAGATTACCAGGTCGGCTTCTAGGATCAGTGAGAACATGTCTTCACGAATGTTCCCTGAGTCTATGATTTTACCGGTGGTTCCGCCTTTGAGGTTAGCCGCCTCCAGTGACGGATCGATTAACTCCTTGTGGACCCGCTCAAAATCGATCTCTCTACCGGACGAGTCCTTCTTTTTATCGAACGGGCGTATAACGAATGCCTGCGCCATGATTTCCTGCGCCATGCTTATTCCCCTTTCTGTCGACCCAGTTTCGAACTAGGTAGTGGCCAAGTTGCCGAGTTTGATCTCAATCCTCTCTACTCTTGCCCTGTTATACTTTCGCTTGCTTCGTCGCCGACCGATTGGCGGTCGCCAAAATACTTGCCCGGCGTTTCAACGCCGGACTAAACTCACGGCGCCGCTACGCGGCGGGAGTAGGTCTGGCCAATCATTTTAAATTTGAAGCTCAATAAAAAGCTCCCTAACAGACCTACCCCTGCGAAAGACTGGCTTAACTCTTGGTCAATCAATTTTTTTACAGATCATGATTATCAGTGTGTTGTCTGAGTTTTGCTATATGCCTCGGATTATATAAATTCTATGGCCCTTATTCCAATGGCGTAATGACTGGTGAATTGGGTGTTGTCCGGCTATTCTGAGAGACGTGGGTTATCTGATGAATACCAAGCAACGGGCATACTTTACGCTTGTGAATACTTTCAGTCAACGAAAAAATCGGCAAGCAAAAGCTGTACAGGCCTGACCCCACTGCGGTTGCTTGAGATGGTCCTGTTTTGACGGACTGCAGTGTTGCTAAAAAAAATAAGCGATACCACCATGAAATCAGAAGGTTTGTGAAAACATTCTTGAGGGGCGGTTAATCGATGATCAAACTTGAAAATGTCTCGCGCGACTATGGAGACAGCAAGGTCGTTCACGCGCTGAATAACGTGCGCCTGGAGATTTATCGTGGCGAGCGCGTCGCTGTGATGGGACCGTCGGGATCGGGCAAATCAACTCTGCTGAATCTGATCTGCGGGCTGGACGAGCCGACCGCGGGCGCGGTCAAGATCGACGGGGTGAATATAGCTTCGCTCGATGACGACGCGCGGACCAGGCTGCGGCGCGAAAAGATCGGGATGGTCTTTCAAACGTTCAACCTGTTGGCGACGTTAACCGCGCTCGAAAACGTCTCGCTGCCGCTCCGGCTCCAGGGGACGTCACGTCGAGACGCCGATCGGCGAGCAAAAACGATGTTGGAGCGAGTGGGGTTGGGCGGACGCGTCACGCATCGCCCTGATGAATTGTCGGGCGGTGAACGGCAGCGAATCGCGATCGCGCGCGCGCTGATCTTCCATCCGCCGATCCTGCTGGCCGACGAGCCTACTGGCAATCTCGATTCGAAGACCGGTGAAGAGATTTTGGGGCTGCTCGACGACCTTCATCACGAGTTCAACGCCACTATTCTGATGGTCACGCACAACGCGGAGGCCGCCGCGCATTGCGACCGCATCCTCCGGTTGCGCGACGGCAGCGTGATCGGAGAGGAGCGCGCGCAGGCTTCGCCGAACATTTCATTGGAGGCGGCGCGATGATCTCGGCTCTGGCGAACATCACCTGGAAACAATGGCGACGGTACCGGCTTCGTACCCTATTGACGCTGCTCGGCATCGCGCTCGGCGTGGCGGTCTTCTTCGCCGTGCGCACGGCCAATGTGACGCTGATCAGTTCCCTGACGACGACGATTGAGAAGGTCGCCGGCAAAGCGACGCTACAGATCTCGGGAGGCGAATCAGGCTTTCCGGAAAGCGTGTGGGAGACGGTGAAGGATACGCCGGGCGTGAAGATAGCCGAACCGGTCATAGAAGTCGTCGCCCACACGGCGTTTGAAGACGAAGGCGCCCTGCTGATCGTAGGTGTGGATATGCTGGGCGACGGCGCATTGCGGGAATATCAATTCGATGAAACCAACAGCGAGATCGGCGATCCGATGGTCGCGCTGGCCCAACCTGATTCGATCCTCGTTTCGCGCACGTTCGCCGACAAACACCAATTGAAGGAAGGCGACAGTTTGCCCTTGTTCACCTCGCAGGGCAAAAAAGATTTCACTGTCCGAGGCGTTTTCAAACCGTCGGGGCTGGGCGAGGTCTTCGGGGGACAGATCGCCGTGATGGACGTCTTCAACGCGCAGTTCGTTTTCGGGCGCGGCAAAAACTTCGACCGCATTGATCTGATGAATGAGCCGGAGAGGACGGTCGAAGAGTTGCAGCGGCGGCTGCGCGAGCGGTTACCGGCGGGATTGGAGATTGAACGCCCGTCGTCGCGCGGACAGGGGTTGGAAAGCGCCGTCAAGGGAATGAATATCGGGATGACCGTGACCAGTCTGATCGCCCTGTTGGTGGGGATGTTCATCATCTTCAACACGTTCAGCATCTCGGTCAATCAGCGCTGGAAAGAGATCGGCGTGCTGCGCGCCATCGGCGTCGAGCGGAAGAACGTCCAACGGATGTTCCTAGGCGAGGCCGCGGTAATGGGATTGCTCGGGAGCGCGCTCGGCGTCGCTCTCGGGTTCGGGCTTTCGGTCGGTATGGAGTTCGTAATGAGGTCGATCGCCGACCGGCTCTTCGGATTGGTCTCCACGCGGCAGGCGCCGGTCTTTAGCTGGAACTTCGCGTTGCTGTCGTTCGCGCTTGGCGTCGCGGCCTCCATCATCGCCGCATGGGCGCCGTCGCGCGCGGCGTCACAGCTCGATCCGGCGATGGCGTTGCACAACATCGAGACCAGGCAGCGCGAGTCGGTGCTGGGGGCGACGCGGCTAATCACGGGCATCGCAATGGTCCTGGCCGGATTGGCTTTGATCCGCTTCGCGCCCCTCCGCGCCGGCCTCTATATTCAATTCTCTTACGCGGTCTTGATCATTCTCGGAATGGTCGCCGCGCTGCCGAAGTTGTCGGAGCTGACCGCGAGGGCGTTACGGCCGTTGATGGATCGGCTGTTCGGCGCCGAGGGCGTGTTGGCGGTGGACTCGATGATTCAGGCGCCTCGCCGAACCTCTGCGACAGTCGGCGCGCTGATGATCGGGTTGATGTTCGTCTTCGCCACGGGCGCCTATGTCGAGAGCCAGAAAGAGGTCTTCGACCGTTGGATGAAACAGGCGATCAACGCCGACCTGGTGGTGACCACAACCGAAGGCGCGCGATCAAGAACATGGCATTTCGACGAAGCGCTTGCCGGTAAGATCGCGGCGTTGCCTGGCGTCAAGCGGCTGGAGAACGTCCGCTTCACTTTTCTGCCGTTCGCCGACGATTCGGTCGCCCTCGTCGCGTTGGAGCTTGACGGGTGGTTTGCGCGCACGAAACTCGAAATTCAAGGCGCCGACGCCGCGACCGCGCGGGAGAAAGTAACGAAAGGCGAAGGCATTTTGGTCTCGCACAATTTCGCCAATCGCTACGGCGTGTGGGTCGGCGATCGCGTCAAGCTGCAAACGCCGACCGAAGCTTTCGACCGTCCTATCGCCGGCGTCATCGAAGATTACACTTCCGAGAAAGGGGCGATCTTTCTGGAACGCGACCTGTACAAAAGATACTGGAACGACCCCTCGATAGACATCATCAACGTCAACCTGGCGCCGGGCGTCGAGCGCGCCGCGTTCAAGAGCGAGTTGCAGCGCGAGCTCAAGGGCCGGCAACGCGCGTTTATTTACACGCAAGAGGAGTGGCGCTCGTGGGTGCTGAAACTGCTCGACCAGTTTTTCGCTATGATGTACATGCAGATGCTGGTCGCGGTCTTCACCGCCGCGCTGGGCATCGTCAACGCGCTGATCATCTCGACCGCCGAGCGCAAACGCGAACTGGGAGTGATCCGCGCGATCGGCGGGTTGCGCGGCCAGTTGCGAAAGATGATCCTGCTCGAAGCTGTGGTGATCGGCGTCATCGGGATTGTTACGGCGGCCATCGCGGGCGTCTTCAACACCTATTTCTTGACGCGAACGGCGGCGGCGATGATCGGAGGGTACACGATCCCATTCGTGTTTCCGGCGAGGGTCATTCTGTTCGCGTCGCCGATTGTGCTTGCGATTGCGCTCCTGGCCGCTTGGTGGCCAGCGCGGAGGGCCGTGAACCTGAGAGTTGTCGAGGCGATCGGATATGAATAAATGGACTTTTGTTTGAGCAGCCTTCATATAAATTGGCAGGAAGATAAGTATTATGAGGCAACCAATAGTAACGCTTCTGATAATACTTTTTATCATAGCAGCTTTTATAGGCTGCTCTTCGTTTTGGAGTTATAAAACAAACATCAAAGTCATTGGTGGGAGCATTCCTGATTTTGAATTATCTGGAAGTGGGACAATGATAGATTTTACAATTTATGGGCCTAAGCAACGGCCGGGTGAAGGCCCTGAGGCTTTTATTGCCTGGAAACTTATTCCAATCAATACTGCCGGTGATAGTGATTTAGGCGCCCTTGATGATATAGGTTCAATTAAGTATGGGGCTGTTCCTAAAGGCTATAAACAAGTTTATCCGGAAAATAATGCCCCCCCTCTACCGTTAAAAGAGGGAGAATCTTATATGCTCCAGGTTATGACAAATAATGCTCCTTGGGGGCAAATGGCGTTTGAGATTCGCAGTGGAAAAGCTGTTGAAACACCGATTAAGTGAGTTAACAAGAATGGCGCTAAACGGCTAACCTGAATGTCGATAAAACACGCTCTTAGAACTCTAATCCAGAACAATCAAGATTGGTACAGTCAGTAAATCGCGAAATGGCTGTTCTTCGCTCCGGAGGCGCTCCGCAAATTAGCCGGCGCCGCCAGCCCATTGATATCTACGCAAATCGTGGATGCGTTTTCGTCCCGGAG
>DATCXQ010000777.1:0-8582 GCA_036565725.1 Blastocatellia bacterium | reverse complement strand
CGCCGCTGATCGCCACTCGGGAGCCGAAAATGTCGCCCGCCGCCGCATCGCTGGCCCTGAGCGTCGCCTCGCGCGTCCAGTTCCCCGGGGCGAGCCGTCCGAACACCGTGACCTCGCCCGCATCGGCGCCCGCGGGGGTGTCGGCGGCCTGTTCGCCGACCACTGCCGTATTACCGCTGATCGCCACCGAATTCAGGCCGAAGAAACCACTCTCCTGGGGAGCGGCGGGGAGGAGCTTCGTCTCCTGGCTCCAGCTCGTCCCGCTGCGCCCGAACACATATGCGGCGCCCGCGTCGACGCCGCCCCCGGGGTTATCGGAAAATGGAGAGGAGATCACGATCAGATCGCCGTCTATCGCCACGCCCGAGCCAAATTGATCGCCGGAGGCCGCGTCGCTGGCGGTGAGTAGCACGTCGCTCCAAACCCCCGCGTTCTTCATAAGGACATAGACCGCGCCTGCGTCGCTTCCCCCAGTGGTGAGGTCGGTGAATGGGGCGCCGAACACGACCGTCTCGCCATCGACCGCAACCGCCTGGCCGACGCGGTCAGCGCCGGCGGTGGAGTGGGTGAAGAGCTCCTGATTCCAGCTCGTCCCGCTTCGAACATAGAGGTAGACCTGGCCTGCGCCACCAAATGCGGACGGAGCTCCGACCACGAGCATATCGCCGCTTACTCCTACTGCGGCGCCGTAGAGGTCGCCCGCCACCGCCTGGCTGCCAGTGAGCTTCGCCTGCTGGCTCCAACTCGTCCCGCTCCGCACGAAGACATAGACCGAGCCTGCGTCGATTCCGGCGTTGGTATCGTCATTTGGAGCGCCGATCACGGCCGTGTCGCCGTCAATCGATACTGAAGCGCCGAAGACGTCGGTCTCCGCCGCGTCGCCGGCAGTCAACTTCGCTTGCTGCGCAAACGTCGGGTCAATAGTCAACGGATAGACCGCCGCCTCGTCCAACACTTCCAGCTTCAACTGATCGCCGGCGAGTCTCATCCGCGCGGGCAAGTCTCTCCCGGTCGCGTCAATGGCGCTAAGTTTGTCATAGCGCAGCCTCGCCCCGCTTCCGTTGAGCAGGATCGCCTGACCTTCATCGGCCAACTGAGCCTTCAAATCTCCGCTCAACCTCAGCCACAGGCTCAATTTCTCTCCGGCCCTCCTCTCTCCCGGAGCTTGCGGGATCGTGAAGCCCTGCTCCAACCCACCGGCCCGGTTGACATACCACTCGCTCAGCCTTGCGCCGTCGCGCGACTGCCGCTCATATTCGACCCGGTCGCCGGCGGTTTTGAGTCCGGCGGCGCCCACAACCTTCTTTCTGGCGCCGTAGCCGAAAGCGGTCAACTCCATTCCCATCCGCCATCCGCGCCCCGTCCCGCCCGATCCATTCACCTCCATGCCCTCCGGCTTGAAAGCAATTCGGTAGTTCTGTTTCGGGTTGGCCGCTTCGTAGCCGCCTGATTTACGCTCCTTGACGCCATAGCGCGCCGCAGTCACGGTGGCGGAAAGCGAATTGTGGAGTCCTGATTGTTCGAGATATTCGATCGCCGGCCTCCCGCGCATCGCGTGCGGCGGAGTGGCGACTACCTTCGACTCCTCGGCGACTGCGCCACGATCGGCCGTTCGGCCCAGGCGGTAGCCGATCAGGGCCAGCGCCGTGAGAACCAGAAAACACAAGATGCTAATCTTTCGGTTTTTCATTTTCATAAGTAACCTTCACTGTATTGATTGTTCGGCGCCGCTTGCGTACCGCATTGGCGGCGGAATCGATTAACAATTTGATGGATGGTTGTGTTCACGAGCGGCGTTGATCATCGTTTCAGCCTCCCGGAGGCGGCGGACAGAAAAATAACAGCCAGGAAAATAGAAGATGTTATTTTTCAGTCGGCTCCTCTGAACGGCCGAAATGACGATCAACGCCCCATGAGCGATGAATTCGCTAGTATCAGTCTGGGTGATATATGAGTGGGGTTCTCGAATACTGGCGAGGTTGGAATTGGCGCTTACATCTTTACCTCTTGATAGCCAGTTGAATGGCCTCTTGAATGAAAGGACACTTTGAACAGATGGCGCGCGAGCTTGCGCAAAGCCTCGCCGACGGACATCTCGTTGCGTCTGATCATTCCCAGAATGTACCTGGCTTTATTGAAACCGATGTAAACCTGGCAGGAAAACCGGGCGCCGGGAATCAAAGTAATTAACCATTGAAGGTAACGCGCTCGGCGCAGCCCGGGGTGATCGCGGCGCGCAGCTTTAAGGCGCTTCAAAGCGGTTGCCCGCTCGCAGCGCTCCAGGGCGAGTCGCGCGGCATCCAATTGCCTAAATCCGAGCAGGGCGGAAATCTCCGGATCCTCCCGACGATTCCCCCAGTAGCGTTCCAGGCAACTCAGCATATCCTGCAAACAGATCAGCGCCGTCTTGCCTGTCGCAACGTGACTTTCGGAAAGCGACCCGCCGTCTTCGGCAAATTCGTGCTTGATGCATGCCGGGATCGAAAGGTAGTTGGCCTGGAATCGCCGGCAAAGCTCGATAGTGAAAGCGTAATCCGAGGTTCCGTAGTAGTTCGTATCGAAAAGGCCGACCGCCAAACAAGCCTCGCGTCTGATCACGGTCGGTTGCAGACACATCAGAAATCCCCAGCGCATGTTCTCAAAGATTTGGCCGCGGTAGTGAAACACGTTCTGGTAAGGCGTGCGCTCGACGATCGCCCGTCCCCATTCGCCGATCGGCTGGCGGGATTGATAAACGCGCAGATAATCATCCTGCTCGCCGGGGGGCAAGTCGAGGAGTCGCGAGCCGACCTTGCGAGCCATTCTGGGATAATATTCCTCGAGCTCCGCGCGGTAATGCTTAACAATGCTGCCTTGGCCGAGGTCCTCCCAAAGCTCGTTGGTAACGAACTGCTCTCCGGGAAACGCTTCCAGAAAGCTAACGCAGAGTTCCAGATGATGGGGCAGCCACTCATCATCCGAATCAAGAAAGGCTATATAAGAGCCTGCGCTGGCGTTCAGCCCGGCGTTGCGCGCGCCAGCCGTTCCCTGATTTTCCTGCCGAATGAGTTTCAATCGCGGGTCGCACCCTTCGATCAGCGCCACGGTGTTGTCTGTCGACCCGTCATCCACGACGATCAATTCCCAATCAGTGAATGTCTGCGCCTGAACGCTCCGGATGGCGCGTCTGATCGTGTCTGCGCGATTGAATGTGGGCATAATTACGGAAACCAACGGCATAATCTTTTATCCTTTCTGTCCGCCTAACCTTCCAGAACCACTGGGACTGTGACCGCCCAGCGCTCTTTTGATCCCTCTCCTCGCTCGGAATCCGTAATACTTGGCTAAATCCCGAAACGCCGAAGCGCCCGGCGGCCTCGGGTTCAGCCCTCTTCTACGGAGGTCCGCATTGGCGCAATATACGATCCGCCGGCGCTCGGACGCGGGAGTGCGAAAAGTGACGCTGAAGGAGACGGAAACCTCGTCGCCATTACGCACCCAGTGAGGAGCCACCACCGGAAAGTGCAATCCTGTCCCAGGCCTCAACTCGAAGATGGAGGCCTTTTGCTGATACTCCTCTTTGAACGCTATCTGCCTTTCGACGTCAGAAAAATATTTCTCGAGAGTGATCTCTGATAGAACCGATCGGTCTTTGCTGCCCCAGATGTTGATCTGCTTTTCGCCGCGAATCTGAAGCAGAAAGTTATATTCCGGGTCCATGTGGAAGGGCGTGATGGAGCCTGGAGATGAGATGAAGATGAACCCCTCCCTCCGAAACATTCCCGGATCAATAGGGTCGGAAGAAAGCTGAACTTCATCCAGACAGCGATCCAGCAGCTGTCGGTATTCCGGATCGAGTTCGACGTTATTTATTACCATCCACGAGCGGCATTCCTCGATCTGCTGGATCGTCTCCCGGACCGATAGTCCCGTGCGCGGTCCCTCGTATAAGCCGTTGGCGACCGAGATGTCAGCCCCGTTGTATTTGATCTTCTCCTCGGGCAAGCGATTTGCAAGCTCGATCAAACGCTGGAGAGAAAATAAAGGGTGGTCGGCCAGATGATGCCTGATGAGAAACGGGGCGCGGTTGAAACTTGCGCGAAACGTCTCGCCGTCAATCTCCAACAGTCCGGGCATTGGCGTCTTATCCAAGGTAAGAAGATCAGGTTTGGCAATCTTCAAGTTTTTTCCTTTGTACATCTCTATCACCGTCAATCTCCATAAGGCGTATGGATCATCGGCCCATAAGGTCTCGGCGGAAAATCCGCCGGTTGCCCCACTTCAACAAAGGTATCGCCGCGACTACCAGATCCCCCTGACGCTTGCCTGTGCTGATCACCAGGGATTGAATCGCGCGGCGGTCAGTCCACAGGTGATTGATCATAAAACGATCAGGGTTGGCGCAAGAGTCCATCCATCTGATTCGGCTGATTTGCGGCCGCTCGTGCAGCAGACGGATGTTCTCCAATTCCAGGAGCACGCCGGGCGAGTAGCGCGCATACTCTTCATCAAATGAGATCTTGAAGGCGAACGATCCGTCCCCGGAGAGAAAGTTGACCTTGTATGCGATCGGACGACCGTTAAAACGTAGCGCGAGCATCATCAACTTGCCTCGATGAAAAGCCTCCCTGGCGATCTCCACGAAGTACTTCCGATCGGTCTCGCTGCAAACGAGCGCGCGGCCCCCCTTGCCTTTCCAAGTGTTCGCCTCGAACTCCAGAAACTCCTCGACCCAGGCATCGACGTTGTCGCCCGGTTCGAGCGTCGCGTATTCGAGCCGACCCGTCTCCGCAAGGCGCTTCTCCAGTCGCCTAAGCTCTTTTCTTCGGAAGCGCCCCAGCGCGGAGCGGATATAGTCCTCGGCGTCTGCGGCGGGACGAAATAGCGCGCGCGTGAAAGCCTCCGTGACGTAGGTGAATTTCAGATGCTGGTTCAGATAGTCCAACAGGAGATGATGGAATGGCCCCTCGCCGGTGACGAAACCAAACTCCATCAGCGAGCAGTGGTGGTCCCCGGCGCCCAGCCAATCAAAGAAGGCGGCGAGCGCCTCACGTCCGTATCCGGCCCTTAGGAGCGGCGCGCATAAATAAATCATCTCCGGCTTCCTCCACAGGCTGAGCGTCTTGAGGGGCAGCCCCTTGGAGATGCCGTCGTAATGATCTTTGAGTTCGAGCGGGAAGAAGCCGCAGAGCAACGGCGGCCCGAGCGGGCGCGCCGGATCGGGAGTCTGAATGAGCGCGAACAATAAGCGCCCGGCGCCGCCGTAGGCCCGGAGCGCGGGCATCAGCATCCACGGTTCGTAAAATACATTCGGCTCGATGGCGGCGGCGGCCAACTCTTCCCAGGCGGCGATGCGATTTTCCAGAGCGGTCAAATCATCTACGATTTCCACCGACATCTTTGCGCCATCAGTTGTGACGTCGCCCTCGGATGGTCGCGATCCGTTCGCCGCCCGTTGAGCCTGGGGCGGCGGCGCTCCGATGACCTCCCTCCTGGTTAGCGGTCCATTGGTCGAGTCGGCTCTCTTCGCCCGACGGGTAAAGATCGTCTTCATTTTTCTTCCTCCATTCGTCCGCCGGTTCTATTGCGGAACGCGCCACGACGGAGCAGTTTGCGATTCAGCGATTTCAACAACGGAATCGCCGCAACCATCCAATCCCCCCAAGATTTCCCCGCGCCGACCACTACGTCCAGGATCGTCCGCCGCTCCAGCCAGAGCCGGTTGAACATGAAGTTGAATGAATCATTGCACGAATCAACCCAATCTATCTGCGATCGGGCATGGAGCCGGCGGACGTTTTCGATCTCCAGCAGCATGCCCGGCGAGTTCCGCGCATAGTTTTCGTCGAAGGCGATTCTGAAGGTGAACAAGCCGCGCCCGGCATGGAAGTCGCACTTGAATGCTATCGGGCGACCGTCGAGCCGCAGCGCCAACATCGACAACCGGCCTTGCCGGAACGCCTCCTTCGCGATTGACCTGAAATAACTCTGATCGGACTCATCCGAGGCGATTGCGCTGTTCTCCCGCCCCTTCCAACCGCTGGCTTCCAGTCGTAGAAACTCTTCGATCCACACTGCGACGTCGTCATCCGGAGTGAGCGCGTCATATTCGAGGCGCCCGATCTCCAACAACTGTCTTTCCTGGCGTCTGATCATCTTGCGATGCTTGGCGGACAGGGCGGCGCAAAGATAAGTGTCGGCGTCAATCGTGGGGCGAAACATCGCCCGCATGAAGTACATTGATATGTAATGCAGTTTTATGTGGCGCTCGAAGTAATCCATCAGGAGGCCATTGAACAGCCCATCGCCGGCGATGAATCTGAACTCCATGAGTGAGCAATCGTGACTGCCCGCATCCAGCCAATCGAAGAACGCGGCGATCACCTCCTGGCCATACCCTTCCCGGACCAGCGGAGTGCATAAATAGCAATACTTGTGCTTCCAAAGTCGAAGGGTTTTGAAAGGAAGTTTTCGGCTCAGCCCTTGATAATGGTTTTGCTGTTCCAGCGGGAAGAATCCGCACAGAAGAGGCGCCCCGTCATGGCGGGCCGGTTCGTTGGCCAGGACGAGCGCGAATTGTAGACGCCGGCCCGCTCCGAAAGCCCCGATGGCGGGCATCATCATCCACGGTTCGTAAAAGGCGTTAGGCTCGATCGCGTTGGCGGCCAGATCCTCCCACGCAGGGATATACTTTTCCAGAGCGGTCAAATCATCGATCACCACCACCGACATCCCGGCCACATCGGATGTGACGTCGCGGGCGGACGGGCGCGATGCGTCCGGTAGCGGCGGCGCTGGAGCGTCAATAACGGATACTCCGGTTACCTTTTCATTTGCCATTCGAACTTCCTCCATGTCTACTTCGGGGCGCGCCGTTTTGACGGTCGAACAATTCCGCTAGACGGCCGGCGAGTTTGCGCCGGTCGAACCTGGCTACGATCTCCGGATCGGCGACAGGCCCGCGTTCCCCGGCTTTCCATTGCCGATAACGCTCCCGGACGGCGCCGAGTACGCCGGCGTTGTCCTTCGGATCGACGACCCAGCCGGCGCCAGTCCTTAGCAGAAAATTGGCCAACGCCCCCTCCGAGGTGAGGGCCAGGATGGGACGCCCCGCGCGCAAATATTCATAGGTCTTGCCCGGAATCTGGATGACGAACCTCTCAGCCAGCAACAAGAGCAAATCAGCCTGCCTTATGCGGCGGATCGTTTCCTGGCGACTGCGCGGGCCAAGAATGTTGACGCATTCACCAAGCCCGAGATTGACAGCCATCTCCCTCACAGAGCGCCCTTCGCTGGTTTCACACCAACCGATTAGATCGACCCGGACCTGTTCGCACTCGATCTCGCCAGAGTCAATCAATGTCCTCAAGGCGCGGAATAAAGGTTGTGGGTCGCGCTCGATGTAGAATTTCCCGGTGTAAGTGATCAGAAACTTCCCTTCGATTTCTTGTTCGCGCCGTGTCTCGGCCGGCGACACTTCCCACTCTCCGTTGTCGTAGCCATTCGGCACGGTGAAGAACTTGTCCGCGGGGAGGCGCGGATTCGTTCGCCGGAACGCGGCGGTATGCTCTTCCGTCACGCTCACAACCGCCGTGGCGCGCGTGACGACAATACGCTCCAACCACTTATTCAACCGGGTCGCAAAGGAACTGGTCGGCGCTTGCCAGTTGCCGGTGATCCAGGGGTCCCGAAAGTGAGCAGTCCAGGGCAGACCAGTCAAATACGACAACGCGAGTCCGACCAGGTGATTTGTCCAGAATGGGCCGGAGGAGAAAATTTGTTCCGCCTTCGACTCTCGCGCCGCTTTCAGTCCGGCCACGATGGCCGGCAAAATCCATCCCGTGTATATGTCGGGAATGCTCAGGGCCAACAGAATCATGCGCCGCAACTTTCCTTTAGCGCCCGACGGCTTACTGTCTTCTCCGGTCGTCTCGATGGCGCCCATTCCGCCGGCGTCCTGCGGTTTGCGCCTGAGGGCTGATTTGAGCCAGCGGTAGAAACCAAGCGGGTGCGGCAGAAGGCGCGTTCTGACAATCGCGTCAGCCAACCCCAGTTCGGCTATTTCGCCATCGCTCCCGCGGTAACGCTTTTCGATGTACTTTTCTTGCGCCGTCAGCACCACCGGAGACCAGCCGTACAGAGGCAAGTAGCGCGCAATCTGCGCACAAGAGCGGGCGCCCATCTCCAAACTTGGGGCGAACTGGTAAGCGATAAAAAGCAAGCGCCTGGGCGTCCGCTCTTGCGCCGCGATGGAGGCCAACCTGACGGATGGCGCGCTCCGTTCGAGCGAATATCGCCCTGATTCAATCTGGCAATGTTTATCGAAAACCATGTGAATCCAATTAGGTCGCGCGGAGATGAAGCGCGACTGCGCGGCATTTAGGGAAAAAGCCAATCTGGAACAGAGCTTCTGCGCCAAATTGCGTTCGGCGGGTTTTCCGATCTCTTGTCCGCAATGAATGCAGGCTTCTTCCTGATCGTAGGTTCCCCACGGATTCCCGGCGACATCCATCAACCATGAGGAAAGCGCATTTGTCCGCGAACGACTGGAACCGACGAACGACACGCCAATCTCCCGGAGCGGAAGAAAGAGTTCCGCAAGC
>DATCXQ010000772.1:0-13748 GCA_036565725.1 Blastocatellia bacterium | reverse complement strand
CCGCCGCTTCCGCATCGGCTTTGCAGTCAGCGCAGAACGCGTCGGATGTCGAACCAACCACGAATCGTATGAAAGAAGCCGAAATGGTCAGGCCTTTCAGTGTCACCGAAAACACGACCGAGACGCTCAAGAATAAACAGTCGTTCACCCAGTCGTGAATACAAGCCGCCAGGAATTAAGTTTTCTGCGATCCTGCCACTCCGGCGGCGCCTGAGGTTAGACGTGGGTTGATGGTTTTGGGGAAATAGATGCGGCCACCGTATTTCCAGTCGCGGAGCGACCTCATGAGCTTAGCCCGGCTTTTATAGTCTTTGAAAATTTATCGCAACAACGTAGGGGCGGGTTTTCCCCGCCCAATCGCCTCTATCACGGAGCCGGGCGGGGAAAACCCGCCCCTACGTTTGATTGCGTGGTTGCATTTAATTTTCAAAGGCCATAAAAGCCGGGCTAGGCTCAACCGTCGCTGCGGCGACTGCGGAAGAACGCAATGGATTATTTCATCGGTTGCCGACAGGATTCGCCACCGCCGCCATCAATTCATCTATGGCCACTCGCGAGGCGTTATCCTTTGCGCTGCTTCTAGCCTCTCGGAGAACAGGATCGGCGAAGCGTCCGTAGCGCCGCACGCTCTGGATCGCGGCTGTGCGCGCATCGGGAGAATTCTCGCCGAATAGTTGCGACGCCGCCCGAATCTCTCTTTCCATTTCAGGCGTAATGATCTCGGCGCGGCCCACAAACACGCGGGAGAGTTCCGTCGGCTGGGGGTTGATCGTAATCGGCAGGATCGCGTCGGTCGCGCGGCGGGGCAGAATGTAAAAGACTCGCAGCCCCTCCTCGAACCACGAATCGCGCCAGGTCTTGACCATCGCGGCGGCCTCTTTTTCGTAGAGTCCCTGTTCGACGAGGGTCTTTTCAAACTCCCGGAGCAACGATTCGACCGGTTGACCGAGCGCCGGGCGCGCAATCGCCGCTTCGCCGTTGAGCGGGCCGTGAATCCGCCAGCCCGATCTGCCTTCGCGGCTTTCGAAGAGAATGACCTTGGCGATCTCATACGGCCAGACGCTGCGGACGATAACCTGATCGTCTTTCAGCCTGACTGAGAGCGGAAGATCGAAAAAGCCAATGCCGCGATAGAAAAGAAACTTCTCCTGCTCGACCTTTTGTTCATCGCCGAGGCTAAGTGGCGCGGCGTCGGTCTCGCGCGCCGGGTAGTAATGACTCCGGCTCTTGTCGACCGGGAATCTCTCTTTCGCGCCTGGCTGCACGACGAAGGCGTTCCAATTGATGGTTTGTCCTGTTATGCGCGCCAGCGGATACCACTCGGAAAAACAACCTCTTGGAAAATCAACTTTCACCGAGGCCCGAACGTCGCGGTCGGAGTAAAAATAGATGACCGGCGTTTCCATCCGCACCAGCGCCAGATTAGCCCTGCCGCTTTTAAAGCATCCGTTTGCAAGAGATCGGTAAACGAACGAGGGCAACTCGCTCGGCCCGACCAGCGGATTCCAAAGTTGGGCCTTGCCATCTGCGGTCGAGACAGAAGTGAAAGTCCCCCACTCGTGCGCGACAAAACGATCTTGCCGTGGCGATTGATCCTGCGCTTCGAGTTTTGGCGCCAGGGGAATGAACAAAACGGCGCCGAGCAGGAAAGCGATGGCGAAACGCAGCGTAATGCGCGTAAACATGATTCACCTCCAATTCTTGTAAAGGGTTTAATCGTTGACGTGAGGCCCTCGCCTCTTCACAAGCGTCAGAAAAAGCGTTTGCTTCCGTCACGGGCGATTCGACGGACGCGCTGGGCGTTAGTAGAGGAATACTCCAGCAGCCACAGGGCGCCGTCACGGTCGAACACTCCCCCCGAAGGCGACCAGTCTCCGGGTGACCGGGCGACAACCAGGGAGAACATCCTGGGAGCGCCGCCCATCCTTGCCTGCGTGGTTTCCGGCAATGACCGACTGACCGAGGCTGGCAGGCAATGATGGGCGGCGCTCCCAGGATATTCGCCTTACGCCCGCGCCGCGATTTTCATACTTTTAATTCTTCGCCAGGCTTGCGCGCAGGTCGGCGATGCTTTGGCCCTTGCGGCCGAAGTGATTGACGATGTTGCGCGCGAGCAGCGAGCCTTCCGGAGCCCCGGCGATGGCTTTTTGCAGGTGGGCGCGATGCGCGGCCTTGTCCGAGCGGATGCTGGTCATGAGCGCGGCGGCGAATTCCATTTCAGGGTCGTTGCCTCGCAGCGCGATCGCCTGTTTGACCAGCGCGTAACCGTCGAAATCGGCCGGCTTTTTACCGCTGCCGTCGACGTAAGCCTGTTTCCATGATTCGACGAAGAATCCGGCGTCGAAGAGCTTAAGCGGATCGGGCTTCTTGCTCGCCGATTGAAACGCCGATTGTTTACTGTTGCCCACGAGGCGCGCGAACAGATCCTGCGCGGCGTTGTCGTTTCTCTTGGCGTAATTGACTTCGCGGTCGACGCGCGACCAGGCGGCGTAGATCACGGCGCGGCGTAGCGTTTCCATCCGGACGATCACGGGCGTATCGGGCGTGAGCAGCGCCAGCGTGTCCTCGACCAGATGGTTGATGTCGTAATCGGGTTTGACCGAGCGCCAATCCGAACCGCCCCAGGGCAGCGATTTTGCGGCGCCGATCTCGTAGTTTTTGCAGATCAGCACGGGGCCGGCCGGCGCGGGCCGAACCAGCGCCAGCAAGAGGCCAACCGTGATCAAGATTGACGAGACGGATCGAAGAGTTCTGCGAGACATGGTCGTTTCTCCATTGTTTTTGGGCAGCTACTTCGTTTGCGACGGAACCGGGCCTTTCCAGATTCGCCACCACTCGGCGCTGCCGAGTTCCAGTTTCTCCCACCACAGATCGAGCGCGGCGCGGTCGCCACTCATCACGGCTTCGGGCGTGACCTGCGGCGGCGGGGGGATGAGTTCGGCCAGCTGGCTGTAAACGCGCAGCCGGTCGTCGCCGTCCGTGCGCGCCAGCAGATGCCACAACGTCAGCGCGTCGCGCTTGCGCGATTTCGCGAGAGTCGTTTGCAGCGCGTTGGAACGGGCGTCTGACCCGCTCTCGGCGACGTCGAAAATCGCCAGCGCGTTTTGAAATTCTTCCGAGGCGTCGCTGAAATAAGGCGTGCCCGGCCCGAGCCGGGGACGCGTCACGCACATCGCCATCGCCGGCACGAACGATTCGCGTCCCTGCCATTCGAAAGCCACCCAGCCCGCAACCACGCTCAGCAACCCCTGCCCGTCTTCGCCGACTTCCAGCGTGTAAGCGCATCCAAGATCCACGGCGACCGCCGACGGCGTGTCCACGTAAAACTGTCGCGGCGGCGCCCAGATGAACGCCTGCATCTTGCCCCGGGCGAGCGCCAGACGATGCTCATCGGCCTTTGCCTCCACCAATCGAACGCGCGAGCCGGGATCGACCTGAACCTGGCCGATTTCACCGACGTGGATTTCGGCGCGAGACGAATCGTCAGTGACCAGCCATTCGCCGACTCTCAATTTCCCAACCTCCCCGACGGTCTTCGAGCCGATCTTGGGAGCGCCCTCGATCCGCGTGACGTCCCAGCCGGGGCGAGGCGCGCGCGGGTAAAACCAGAAGACTCCGAAAGCGAGCGCCAACGTCGCCGCGCCGGCCAGCGCGATTTTCAATGGCCTTCCTGCCGGCGTCGGCCTTCTTCGCGGCGCCCCGGCGCCGTCGATCATCCCCTCCAACTCGGCCCACAGCGACGCCGGAGCCTGGGCGCGCGCCAGATCGTCCGAGAGCCGCGCGGCCATTAGCGCGCCGAATTTGATCTCCTCGTACTCGTCGCGGCACCGGCGGCAGACCATCAGGTGTTCGGCCACGCGGCGCGACTCTTCCGGTCTCAATTCGCCGTGGAGGTAAGCTGAAAGCCGTTTCCTGACGTGATTCCAAAACATCGTCATTTCCTCAGATGCGCGAGCTTTTGCGCCAACGCCTTATGCCCGCGATTGAGTCGCGACGCCACCGTCCCCGTAGAACAACCCAGCGCCTCGGCAATTTGCTCGTATGAGAGATCCTCGAAATATTTCAGCACGATCGCCATCCGCAACTTCGGCTTCAATTGCGCCAGCGCCGCCAGCACAGCTTCCGAAATTTCGAGCCGCGCCAGCCGCTCTTCCTGAAGAGGCTCCTGCCGCCATTCCTTCATTTCGATCGCGCCACAGTCTTCGTCGCGCTCGTCGCCGGAGGCGGGGCGGAAGAAATTGAGCGGGATCAGTCTTCGCCTTTTCCGAAATTCATCCATGCATTCATTCGCCACCAGGCGATAGAGCCACGTTTTGAAATTCGACTCCTGACGGAAGCCGGCGATGCTCGTGAATAGTTTCAGAAAGACCTGCTGCGTAACGTCGCGCGCCGCGCTCTCGTCGCCGGTGAAGCGCAGGGCGACCGTCCACACGCGATCCTTGTGAGCCTCGAACAGCTCACGAAAAGCTTCGCGGTCCCCGCGCTGACAGGCTTCGATCAGACGCCCCTCGCCCGCCTGTTCACTCATTACGGCGCCCCGTTTCATAAAATGCCAGAAGTCGCTCCATCAAATTCTTGTGGCAAATTCTTGTGGCAAATTCTTGTGGCAGATTCCTGTAGCGAATCCCGCGGTCAAATTCCATTCACGCTCATTGGACGGACCAGCCCCGGGATTTCTTCCATAAACGCTGAAGAAAAATTTTGAGGTACAGTCATGTTCCATTTTCCATACGGCATTTTACAGGCGCCATCTGTCATCGTCGGAACCATATGGGCCTAAAATGGCGGATGGCGAATGTAAAATGCCGTATGGAAAATGAAAATACTTCGAAATGTCTGGCTGATTTCTTATGAAAGAAAAATATCCGGCAAGGGCGAACCCCTGCCGGATGGCGATTTTGGGAAATAGATTATGGCGGGGCCAACGTCGAAAAAGATCGGCGCTATTTGCTCATCTCGGCGTCGCGCTGGGCGTTGATTTCGTCATAGCGTTTTTGCTGCTCGGGCGTAAGCGCCTCACGGATGCGCGCGCGCGTGCGGGCGCGAGATTGAGCTACGCCGGGGCATTCGGCGAACCGGCTCGGGGGAAATTCCTTGCGTGACTCTTCGAGGATCGTTTTTACTTTTGCAACCTGCTCGTCGCTCAGATTCAGATCGATCTTCAACCTCTCGGCCATTCTGTGCGGCCCGCGCGGGCGGTTCGGATTTTCGTTGGTGAGCGCGCCGCGCTTGGCCAGGTAGACACGATCCAGCGAACCGCCTGTCACCGCGCCGAGCGCAAAGACGACGGCGATCAACAACCAAACCTGTAACTTGACCTTGCCTTGTGAGTTCATTTAGTTCCTCCGCCATTTCCGGGCTGCCCGGCCTCCACGCCGGCTGCCGAGGCGATCAACTCGTCCTGCGAGAAGGATAAGACGTCCAGCAACAGCGTCGGCGGCTCTTCGTTTCCAACGCCCACCGTCGGCCACTGCTGCGAGAGCGACGGCGTCAGCATCAGCGAGCCCACCGCGACGACGGCGAAGGCCAGTAGCGCCGGGATGGCGTGTTTAACGCCGGCGAGCAATGACAGCCATGCGCCGCGTTGTTGGGCGATCCGCCGCTCTTCGGCTTCAATGCGCACGCGAATGCGGCGGTACAGGAAGGGCGACGCCGCCGCCGTCGAAATCTCGGCTTCGCCGGCTTCTGAAGCGCGCAGGAGCTCGTCGCTGAAACGGTTCAAGGTTTCGTCATTCAATTCATCTTTGTCGCTTTTACCATTCGTCAACATAAGGAGCCTCCGAAGAGAATTCATAACACATCCGCGATCGTCAGAGAAGTTTTCTCAACAACTGCCGCAGCCCGCGCTGTGCCCGGTGCGAACGCATTTTGACCTTCGCGGTCGTCCACCCGGTCAGGTTCGAAATTTCCGCGATGGACAGTTCTTCGAGCTTGAGCAGCGCGAGCACCATGCGGTCGTCCGGCCGAAGCCGTGAGAGCAATTTGTTCGCGAGGTCGCGTGAGATGGCCGCGCCTTCGACGTTACCGCCAGCGCTCAAGTCGCGCAACCGTTCGTGCAAGTACGCCGCTTCATCCTCGCTCAAATCTCCGATGCTGCTCTCGCCGCGCCGCCGCGCGCGCCGCAATTCGTCGTAACATGTTCGCACCGCGATCCGGGCGAGCCACGAAACGAAAGATTTCTCGCCGCCGCCCTGATAATCATCCAGGGCGAAATAGGCTTTGATGAAACTCTCCTGGATGATTTCCTCGACCTGATCGCGGCGAGGGAAGAAGCGGTAACCGAGTCTCGAAACCAGACGGCGATGGCGCTCGAACAGCCGGCTGAAGGCGGACTCATCGCCAGTGCGCGCGGCCGCTACCAACTCGTCGTCCGTCATCTCGGGTGTCGTCTCGGCGCTCATATCTTCGTTCGTCCCGGCAGGCGTTTCGACCTCTCCCATCACAAGCGACGCTTTCGCCGCAGGCGCGGCGATATTTGCTTGAAGTTTCTCGGCGATTCGCTCTTTCATCCTAATAATCCGGGTCATCCATTCATTCAAGCCATCTGGGCCATCCGGGCGTCTTGGGCCGTTCAAGCGTTTGTCATTAAGACGCCTTGGTTTCTTTCAGGCCGGCGCCAAATACAAATGCGGAAAAAGGATTATACTGGTTACAGAAATTTTTCTCTCGAAATTCCGTCCGGCTTGATTTTTTAAGCCTCAATCGCCTACAAAGGTCGACTATTTCGTCATTACATGGTTATTTTCGGAGGACTTATACTGATGCAAGCGCAACAGGCGATATTGACATTCGATGAGTCGGAGAGATCGCTCGGCGGCCGCCTGCTCAAGATCGCCATCGAAATTGATCGTATCGAGGGTTACAGCGAACCGCATGCGATAGCAATCGCCTGGACGGCCGAGAAGATCGGAGCTCGAATGGGGTTGCACGGCGTGGATCTGACCGCGCTTAAGTTCGCCGCCCTGGCGCACGACCTGGGCGAACGCGCCATGAAGCGCGACTACCTGCTGCGACCGCGAGCGCTCAGTTGGGATGAGACTCTGGACTTGTGGCGTCACCCGATACTGGGCGAACAGGCGGCGGGCGAACTCAAACTCCCTCGCCAGAGCCAGTTGCTAATCCGCTGGCATCACGAATGGTGGAACGGCGGCGGGTATCCCGACGGGCTGGCGGGCGAGGCGATCCCGCCGGGCGCCAGAATTCTGCGCGCCGTTGACAGCTACTTCGCGCTCATCTCCGACCGCCCGCACAGAAGACGATTCGACAGAATCGAGACCGAACAAATCGTCGCCGATCTGGCAGGCATCGAATTTGATCCGCAGGTTGTGAAACTGCTGCTGCAGGTTATGGCCGAGGAGCATGCGAGCGAATCCGCGTTCGCATATTCGGCGCCCGGCGGCGATGAAGATGTATCTCACCCGGTCGAAGATCAGCCCAAGCCTTTTGATGAAGTCGTTTACGCCTCGGCTTACGCCAGGCGCCAAGCGGAGACCCCGTCTGAGCCTCCGAGCGCCGATCAGAGCGCAGCGCCCGATTTCGCTTCGTCACAGGCGCCCGATTGGGCCGTGGACGAAGCCGTGATAGAAACTCGACCGGAGATGGCCGCCGTCGATTTTGCTTCATCAGAGGCGCCCGGTAGGGCTGTGGACGAAGTCGAGGGCGAAACTCGAACGGAGAGGGGCGCCGCCGATTTCATTTCATCGAACGCGATTGGAGAAGCCGAGATCGAAGTTCAAACGGCGATGGCCGGCTCCTATCTCGCCTCATCTGAGACGCTCGATGAAGTTACGGCCGAAGGTCGAATTGAGGCGCCTGGCTCCGATCTCACATGGCCGAATACGTTCGGCGCGACCGAGGTCGAAAGTCCGACGGAGATGGTCGCCGCCGATTTCAATTCACCGGAGGCGCCCGGCGCAACAGAGGTCGAAAGTCCGACGGAGGCGCCCACTACTGATCTTACTTCATCAGATGCGCCTGGCAGGGCCGAAATCGAAGGCCAGACGGAGATGGCCGGAGCCGAAACCCGAATAACGCAAGAGATATTTAAGAGCTAAAAGATCGACGCGCCGCCGCGCGTAAGCAAGCGCTTGACTTTGCTAACTGCCGCGCAGCCGTTTGCGCGCTGTATGGCGCCGGCGCCCGATGTTATATAACCATATGTCTAACGACTTACGAACAAACCGCAGGTGGCTCGGTTTTGAGCTGAGCGTGTTGCGCCGGCTGAAATTTTCAACGATCGCGATTCCTTTCGCCGGTCAGCCCGACCTCGGCTGGTATCTGAAATTCTGGGGCAAACAGGTCCTGAACAACGACATCTGTCAGTGGGCGTGGTGGATGTCGCGCGCGCTCGTCGATAACCAAGGCGAGCGGTTGAGCGAAGAAGACGTCTCGCTGACTCTGAGCGAGGCTTACGTGCCGCGGCGGCGGCTTCGCAACCCGGCGTTGGGCGAGATGATGGGCGAGATCGACGCCGTCTGGTTCGACAACGTCTGGCTCAACATCCAACAGATAGAGAACGAACACCGCCGCGCGCTCGCCTATTCGACCGTCTTCGGGGTAGGCGATTACGTCTTTTCATTCACGCCGGATACGATCTCGCTGCGGCGGCTTCTTTCGGAAGGATTCATCGCGCTGTGGCGCAACAGCCGGCCCGTAGTCAATAACGAAAAGCCCAACTACAGCGTAAATCACGACGCGCACGAATTCATCCGCAGCGCGCGCGCCGACATGATGTTCGCCCGGTTCCCCCGCCCTGAAGGTCTGGCCGCGGTGCGACGGGGCCGCCTCGGGTGGCGCGAGACCTGGGTGCGCGGGTCCGGCGACGATTGGGGCGCGATAATCGCCGGCCAGCGCGGACGCCTCGGCGACGACGTGATATCGAAAGAGCATTACCTGCAACTGGTCAGCAATTTCCTCGCCCGGGCAAAACACATCCAGCAATGGGCAATCTCGCATACCGAGGACGGATTCGTCTCCGCCGCAGAGCTCGGCGAGGTGATCAAGCAGTTCCGCCGCATCGACGTGACTTATAACAAGGATTTCTCCGATGTGATCGGCGGCAGAAACACGTTTATTATCATTGCATGAAGATTGAGGGTCGAGGGTCGAAGACGGAGGTGGGCGGTCTTCGATCCTCGGGCGTTTGGGGTATAATGCATGGACGAATGCGTCCTGTAATTATTGGTGAATAAGTGGCGATGGAAATTCAACTCAGAACATCTGGTAGCGTTACCATTCTGGATTTAAGCGGTAATTTGACCATTGGCAGGAGCGAAGAGAACCTGCGGGAGACCGTCAAAAGGCTGATAGACGAAGAGCGCAGATTTCTGTTGCTTAACCTTTCTGAAGTCCCGACGATTGACAGTTCCGGCATCGGCGCGATGATCAAATCGTTCACTAGCGTCAAAGAGGCCAACGGCAAGCTCAAGATTTTGAAGCCGTCGCGGATGGCCAGGCAGTTGCTCTCGATCACCGGCCTGCTTTCAGTCCTAGAAACTTATGATGACGAGACGTCCGCCGTCTCCTCGTTTTGAAACATCCACACAGCCACACGAAAAATCACTAAGAAAAAGCCGCGAAAATCCTTCGTGATTCTTCGTGTGACTTTGTGGGCGAATTTTCCGATGCAAAAACCGGCGCGGCTAAAAATCGTCAACCGTTTCGGCGTCATGCGGTCGCTGCCGCTCGGCAAGCCGGTCTTCACCATCGGGCGCAAGGCGGAAAATGACCTGCAACTGCTCTCCGATTCCGTCTCGCGCCAGCATGCCGAGATCGTTTACGAAGACGACACCTATTACCTCGTAGACATCGGCAGCAAGCGCGGCACTTTCGTCAACGACCAGCAGATCGCGCGCTGCGCCCTGCAACACCTCGACCGCATCCGCATCGGGGGCGACGAAGACCAGCAAATCATCTTCCTCGACGACACGATCGAGCGCGCCTCGGCGATTTTCGACAGCTCACCCCGCCTGACGCTCACGCCTCAGCAGGCGGACCGCGTGACTTCGGCCAACGAAGAGCTGCAGAAACTGGCCCGCTTCATCGAGGTCAATCAGGCGTTCAAATTCTCGCTCACGCCCGACGACGTGCTCTGCCTGATAGTCGACGCTGCCATCGAGATCACGCAGGCCGAGCGCGGCTTCCTGATGCTGCGCAACCTGGCGGGCGACCTGGAATTCAAAGTCGCCCGCGACGACGGACGGAGTTGGCTCGAAGGCGCCGATTTCGCCATGAGCCGCTCAGTTGTCGAAGAGGCCTTCAAACAGAACCGCAGCGTGATCATCAACGACAGCCGCGAAGCCGCGTCGAGCATCGCCCGCGAGAGCGTCCGCAGCCTCGATTTGCGTTCGATCGCCTGCGTCCCGCTCCGGCTCTTTCAGATGACCGAGAACATGGACGCGACGACGGTCTTGAAGCGCGACGCGATCGGCGTGCTCTACGTCGACAGCCACGTCATCGGCGGGACGATCACTGAAACCTCCATCCGGCTGCTCGAATCGCTGGCCTTCGAGGCCACGAAATCGCTCGAGAACGTGCGCCTGATGCACGAAGAGCGGGAGAAGAAACAGATCGAACAGGAACTCGGCGTGGCGCGCCAGGTGCAAGTCGCGCTCTCTCCGACCGCCTTCAAAGTCCCGGACTATTTCGAGGTCGCCGCGCACAACATCCCGTCGCGCTACGTCGGGGGCGATTTCTACGACTTCATATCGCTCCGAGACGAACGCTCCGCCTTCGTGCTAGGCGACGTATCTGGCAAGGGGGTCGCCGCCGCGCTGCTCGCCGCAATGGCCCAGGGCGCGCTCCAGGCCCAATTCACCAGCAACCTGCCGCTCGCCGAAGTCGTCACGAGCCTCAACAAAGTCCTCGTGCAACGCTCGGCCTCGAACCGCTTCATCACGCTCTTCTGCGCGACGCTCGACCCCGACGGCCATTTCACCTACATCAACGCCGGCCATAACCCGCCGGTTCTCGCGCGGGCGAACGGCGATACGGAAACGCTGACGACGAAATCAGTCTTGCTCGGCGCGTTCGACTTCGTCGAATACAAACCGAGGCAGACACGGCTCGTCCCCGGCGACGTGGTGGTGATGTACACCGACGGCGTTACCGAGGCCGTCAACGCCGACAATCAAATGTTCGGCGATGAGCGGTTGGAAAAATTAGTCAGGGAGGGCGTCCATCTGGGCGCCGAAGAGATCAAACAGTGGATAATGGACGAGGTGTTGAATTTTACGGCAGGGCTGCCTCAGGGCGATGACATCACGATGATTGTGCTTAAAATGAGGCAGCGGTAAGTGGTACAGTTTAATTGCAGGGGACTCGCCGCACTCCATACGCTTCGCGATTTCGGTCACGGCCGTCGCTGTTTTTGATACGCCAGATTGCAATGCGTGCGCCGCTACTGTAAGCAATACCGTACCTCCAATTGAAAACCGATCTAGTCGAAGTGGATGGCCTCAAATGAGAAAGACAGTCATCGCAATCTTGCTTTCTTCGCTCTTCTGCGCGCTTTATTGCGTCTGCGCGGCGCAGGAGCAATCCAAAGCGCGTGACCTTTATCTGAGCTTCGGGAAAGCCCCCAACAAATCGGCCAAGCGACGGCGCGGCAGTCCCGGCTCAAGGGTCAAGATGGAGTTGATGCGCAATAACCTCCTGAGTCTTGTTTCGACGCAAGAAGAGTTGCTTGACGGCGACCGCATCGCATTCCGCACGGCGGTGAATTACCAGGGCTATTTGATGGTCACCAACGTCGGCACGAGCGGCAAGGTGAATATTTTGTACTCCGGGCAGGTTTCGCCGACCAGCGATATGCGCATTCCGGAAAAGGGATGGATCCGCGTTACCGGCCAGGGCGGCGACGAAGTGGTCAATTTCATAATGTCATCAGAGGCCATTAAAGAGATGCGACAGGTCAGTATCCCGGCAGCGAACGGGGGGCCGGCGCTGGCCGAATCCGGCGCCGAATCGCAGAAGGCTCTTGCGCAGTTGAACAGCCGCGCGCTCGACCAGGGGCGTGACCTTGTAATAGAGAATGACGGCGATGAGACCTACGCCCTGGCGGCTTCGGCGCAGAAGATACGAGCCCCCGTCGGATTCAGCATCAAGCTAAAGCATAAATGAATTCGCCGAGATGCCCCGATTTGGCGACGGAATTGTAGTGTCTCCACGATGAAATCAGCCCTTGTCGCCTTTCTCATTGCGCTCTCCCTCAGTTCGACAGGCTATGCCGTCGATCGCGCCCTTATAGTCGGGGTCGAAAGATACCGCGATCCAAACGTGCCCGACACGCCCGGGTGTGAAGCCGACGCGCGCGCGATGGAACAATTGATCAAATCGGTATACAAGTTCGCCGAAGTCAAGGTTCTGATCAACGAAGAAGCCACGGCGTCGAATATCGAACGCTGGTTCCGCTCCTGGCTCATTGCGGGCACACAACCCGGCGACCGCGTTTTCTTCTTCTACGCGGGGCACGGCTCGCAGATCGCTGATGACAATGGAGATGAAAGCGACGGCAAAGACGAGACGTTGGCGCCTTACGACGTCTTGCCGAAAAGCGGCGCGAATGTCATCCGCGATGATCTCTTCGACGAGATGATAGGAAAGCTCAATGGCCGGCGCGCCGTGCTGGTCTTCGATTCCTGCCATTCGGGGACGATCTCTCGCGGCGTTCCGAGGCTGAAAGATTTTGCGCGCGGCGGCGGAGTTCGCTATCTGCCCACGCCCGAACAAATCGCGGAATTGGAAGCGACGCCTTCGCGCGGCGTCGGCGCCGCCGGTTATGTCGTAAAAGGGGGCGCAAGTCGTGACCTGGTGGTGGAAGACGAATTCATCGAGTCTCAACGGTTTTCGGCGGTGTCAGGGGCGGTGATCATCTCGGCGGCCGGCGACCGGCAGTTGGTATATCCGCTGTCGGTGAACGGGCGTTATCGCGGCGCGCTCTCGTACGTGCTCGTCGAGTCGTTGCAAAGAAATCAGCCGAGGCTCCGGGATTTGGCGGAAAACACCAGAAGACAAATTCGGCAATTACAAATCGCGGGCAGGTTGTACGGCGACCAGCAACCCGTCTTCACGATCACCGACAATGCGCTCCTGGCCGACAAACCTCTCTTTGTGACCTGGGAAGAGACGCCGATCATCGCGCTAAGCAACAGGCTGTCGCCGATAAAAATCCAACTGCGCAACATGGAGAATAAATCGGCTTACCGGATCGGAGAAAGAATCTCCTACGAGGTGACGACCGACGCGCCGGGTTATCTTTACCTGATAGTCTTTAGCAGGCAGAATGTGGCCGCGTGCATCTTCCCCAATCCCCAAGACCCTAACAATATGCTGGCGCCCGGCGAGATCAGAATCCCGCGCACCTCCGCTTACGAGTTTCCGATCCGGGAACCGGCGGGTCGCGATGTGGTAGTGGCTCTGCTCTCGAGGCAAAAACTCGACCTTGGAGAGAAAGTGGAATACGCCTGGAACGAGGTCTTCGAGCGACTGAATTTGAAATTATTGCAGGATGAGGTCGGTAAGTCTGCGCAGCGTGGCTTCAACGTAAAGAAAACGGAGGCCGGTCTCGGCGCAGGCGACTGGCAGGCGACGTTCCTAATTCTGGAGACTTTAGAGTCTGTTCGAAAATAACTTGATCACTTTGGGGGATAAGTTCGAATATTTGATCGAAAATATAGCTAGTAACGTTGAAAAATTAATCCAGTCCGAATCAGTACCGCGAGCGGTAGCGAGCGTGGCTCCCCTCAGTA
>DATCXQ010000752.1:0-4081 GCA_036565725.1 Blastocatellia bacterium | reverse complement strand
ATCAACGGATCGTCCTTGAAGACCTCAACGGGATTCGCGAGACCGGCAAGGCGAAATGCGTTCACGAATGGAGTTTTGCCCAGCTTCAATGGATGATCCGCTACAAGGCGGCCTGTGCGGGAGTGGAAGTCGTTTATATCGGCCCTCGGTACACGTCTCAGACCTGTTCTAGATGTTTGCATCTGGGTGTCCGTCCGAATCAATCGAAATTCGAATGCCGCGATTGCGGCTATCAGATCAACGCGGATCTGAATGGAGCGAAATCAATCGCCCTAAGGCATGACCTTGTGGCGATGGGCCGCTACTTCTGCGAACATCCGCGGAAGGAAGTCAACCGGCCCGAAGCGGTTCGTTCTTCTGAGAAGAAGCGTCAAGCACGAAACCTGAAACCGCAAGCTCCATCTACAGCGCGTCCTCGCGCTTAAATGGAGTAGTTGACACGCTAATCCGGACAATTTTGTCTGCATTATGATTTTAAAGAGCCTGGCTGGGGTACTCGCTTAAAGTTGATAACAGGCTCCAGGTATTTACCCTTCTCCTCAACTCACCACGTCACAACACGATGTAATTCTGAAAGAAATTTCTTGCCTGTCGCCGCTAGGCTATGTAGAATTCTCTCTAGATAGGATCCTCGCTAGAAAGGATTCTATCCAATAAGGTCTCAAGGAGGTGGCAATGGGCAGAGGATTTCTCACCTACACGACGGCGGTCATCCTGCAGGCGGTGGCCAACGGCTATCTGTACGGATTCGACATCATCGACATCACGGGAGTGCCGGGCGGAACGGTCTATCCGGCGCTGCGGCGGCTCGAAGACGAGGGCTATCTCACCTCAGAGTGGGAAGAGCCGAGTATCGCGCAGTCCGAACCGCGCCCGCCGCGCAAGTATTACGAACTGACGCGCGAAGGGCGAGAGTTGTTGGCCGAAGCCGTTAAACGCTACCGGCTGTTGGAACAGACGCAGCCGAAAAAAGAGCGCGCCACGAAACCTTCACGCGCATGAGGTCGAAAACCATGTCGCCGCTCTCTCGCTGCAAACGACTCTTCAGAAGGCCACACCTCCGGTTGATTGCCCTGGTCGGCGTGATCGTGGCGCTCCGCCTGCGGGCCAACTGGCGGCGGGAGTGGGAGGCCGAGTTGCGCCATCGTGAAGTAATGCTGGCTGAGTGGGATCGGCTCGACTGGCGCAGTAAGCTAGA
Source organism: Blastocatellia bacterium (assembly GCA_036565725.1). Classification (GTDB taxonomy): domain Bacteria; phylum Acidobacteriota; class Blastocatellia; order RBC074; family RBC074; genus JAJVID01. Next base: position 2,883 of record DATCXQ010000752.1, on the reverse strand, counting down.
TCTGCTGCGGCGCAGTACAAGCGCATTCTGGGATGCGCTTTGGCTGCAACCTAAAAGATTGGAGGACGAGATGTTTCAAGACTTGCGATTTGGGTTGCGAATGTTGCTGAAGAATCCGGGATTCACGTTGATCGCCGCGCTGACGCTCAGCCTGGGCATCGGCGCCAGCGCGGCGATCTTCAGCGCGGTGAACCCCATTCTGTTCGAGTCGCTCCCCTTTCCGCATGCCGACCGGATCGCGATGGTTTGGGACCGCGGCAGTGAGGGATCGCGCCTCGACATAACCTTCGGCACATATCGTGAGCTGGCGCAGCGGAGTCGTTCCTTCGAATCGCTCGCAGTGATGAAAGCCTGGCAGCCGACCTTGACCGGACGGGCCGAGCCTGAGCGGCTCGATGGGCAACGCGTGAGCGCGGGCTACTTCCGCGTGTTGGGCGCGCCGCCGGCGATCGGGCGGGACTTCGATTCATCCGACGACCGTCCCAACGGCCCACAAGTGGCGATCCTCAGCGACGGCCTGTGGCGACGGCGCTTCGGTGGCGACGCCGCGATTATCGGCCGCCAGGTCACGCTCGATGACGCGAGCTTTACCGTTATCGGCGTGGCGTCCAGCGCGTTCGAGAATGTCCTGTCTCCGTCGGCTGATGTCTGGACGCTCTTACAGTACGATCCGTCGCTGCCACTTCAGGGCAGGGAGTGGGGGCGTCACCTGCGCATGGCGGGGCGGCTGCGGCAGGGCGTCGGAATGGATCAGGCCAGACAGGAGCTTGACACGATCGCGATCGCGCCGGCGTCGGAATTCCCCAGAGCCCCCTGGGCGCCTCTCCGGCAAGGGTTCATGACGCGTTCGTTGCAGGACGACGTCACTGAAGGCGTCAGGCCGGCGCTGCTCGCGGTCCTCGGGGCCGTCCTGTTGTTGCTCGCCATCGCGTGCGTGAACGTGACGAACCTGCTGCTTGCCCGCGGCTCGCAGCGGCGCGGCGAATTCGCGATGCGCGCCGCGCTCGGCGCCCCGCGAACGCGATTGATCCGGCAACTGCTTACTGAAAGCCTGCTGCTCGCGGTATTCAGCGGCGCTCTCGGGATGGTCGTGGCGGAGTTCGGCGTGCGGGCGTTGACGCCGCTCAGTCCGCCGGGGCTTCCGCGCGTGGGCGCGATTCGCGTGGACGGCGCCGTATTCGCCTTCGGAATGGGCGTCGCCACGCTGGTCGGAGTGGCGGTCGGTCTGATTCCGGCGCTTCAGGCCTCCCGCAGCGACCTGCGCATCGGATTGCAGCAAAGCTCCAGGAGCGTAAGCCACTCGACGCGACGCGCGCTCGTCGTCGCCGAGGTCACGCTTGCCCTCACGTTGCTGATCGGCGCGGGATTGTTGTTACGCAGCCAGTTCCGCCTATTCTCGATCTCTTCGGGTTTCGATTCGTCGAGCATGCTCACGATGCAGGTGCAGACGTCCGGGCGCAGGTTCGACAAGGATGCGACCGATCGGTTCTTCGCGCAGGCGCTGGAAGCGGTACGCCAGACCCCTGGCGTCACCGCGGCGGCCTTCACCAGTCAATTGCCGCTGAGCGGCGACTATGACATGTACGGCGTGAGCCTCGAGCCGAGTGCGGACATAAGGCATGAAGGAGGCAACCCTGCGTTTAGGTACGCGGTAAGTCCGAGCTACTTCGAGGCGATGGTCATCCCGCTACGCAGCGGGCGGCTGTTCGACGCGCGCGACGGGGCCGATGCGCCGCCGAGTGTTGTGATCAGCGAATCGCTCGCGAAGAGCAAGTTCCAGGGTCAAGACCCTCTCGGCAAGCGTCTGCGCGTCGGCGGAGATGATGGGCCGTGGCGCGTCGTTGTTGGCGTGGTCGGCGACGTAAAGCAGATGTCTTTGGCGGCGCCTCAATCGGATGCGGTGTACACCACGGCCGAGCAATATTCTTTCATAGAGAGTTCGAGATCGCTGGTGGTCCGCGCGCGCGGCGACGCGGCGGCGCTCGCCCCCGCGATCAGGAAGGCGATCTGGTCGGTGAACAAGGATCAGCCGATTTCGCGGGTCGCCACGATGGACGAACTGCTCGCCGCGACGGCCGCCGAGCGACGCTTCGCGCTAATTCTCTTCGAGGCGTTCGGCCTCGTGGCGCTCGCGCTCGCCTGCGCCGGCATCTACGGCGCCCTCTCTGGCAGCGTCGCCGAGCGCACGCGCGAGATCGGCGTGAGAATGGCGTTGGGCGCCGAACGCCGTGACGTGCTCGGCATGATTTTGCGGCAAGGCCTCAAACTCACGCTCATCGGCGTCGGCATCGGATTGGTGGCCGCCTGGACGGCGACACGAATGCTGGCCAAATTGCTTTACGGAGTGGGCGCGACCGACCCGTTGACCTTCGGCGGCGTCGCGCTCTTGTTGACCGTCGTTGCGCTGATCGCCTGTTACTTGCCCGCGCGCCGAGCGACGAAGGTCGATCCTCTGGTTGCGCTCCGGCAGGAATAGCAAGGTTGTATTGCACATCAGCCGGCATAGCCGCAGAAAAAACGAGGTTCAGAAATATGCGCAGGCGCCAATCGAGGAGACCGGTGGCTGATGCGACTCGAACAACGCGCTTTCAATTCTGGCTCTGGCTGGTCCGTATGATCGGCGTGATCGTGCCGCGCCGATTGCGGGCCGATTGGAGACGGGAGTGGGAAGCGGAGTTGCGCCATCGCGAGGAGTTATTGGCCGAATGGGGTCGGCTCGATTGGCGCAACAAGATTGATTTGCTTAGAGCGGTTATCAGATCAGTGTACGGATTTATTCTTCGTCGCGGAGCGACGGTTGAGCTTAGGCCGGCGTTTCAACGCCGGTGTCACACGTAAGAGAAATCCGCGAGTCGCGGAGCGACGGTTGAAGGATGCGAAGAA
>DATCXQ010000079.1:0-14709 GCA_036565725.1 Blastocatellia bacterium | reverse complement strand
TCAACATCGGCGGCGATCTGGTGGTGCGCGGCTCGCTGGCCGAAGACGTGCGGGTCGCCGACCCGAAGGCCGACGCCGAGAACGACGAGCCGCTCGCGCGCTTATTGATCCGTAACCGCGCCGTCGCCACCAGCGGCAATTACCGGCGCGGCGTTGAAATCAACGGGCGCTGGTATTCGCACATCGTGGATCCGCGCACGGCGCTGCCGGTTGACCACGTAATCAGCGCTACGGTCGTTGCGCCGCAGGCGGCGGATGCGGGCGCGCTGGCGACGGCCTTCTGCGTGCTGACGCCGGAAGAAAGCCTGCGCCTGGCCGCATCACTGCCGGAAGTCGAATGCCTGCTGATTACAAAAAACGGGGAGCGCGTCGAAAGCAAAGGCTGGCACGCGCTGGAAGCGCCGCCTGCGCCGCACGCCGGCCCGATCGCCGCGCCGACAGCGGAGGCGCCGCAAGCCTGGGATCAATCCTTTGAGCTGATCATCAACCTTGAGTTGGCGCGGATCGAAGGCCGCTATCGGCGGCCTTACGTCGCCGTGTGGATCGAGGACAAAGACCGCTTTCCGGCGCGCACGCTCGCGCTGTGGTATCAGAAGCCGCGCTGGCTGCCCGACTTGAAAGCCTGGTCGCGCGCCAACCGCCTGCGCGGGATGGCCGGAAACACTGACCTGACCGGCTCCGTTTCGAGCGCCACGCGCCCGGCGGGCAAATACACGCTCAAATGGGACGGCAAGGACAGCCAGGGCAATCTGGTCAAATCCGGCAAATACACTGTGTTCATAGAGGCCGCGCGTGAACACGGGACTCACCAACTGATGCGCCAGGAAATTGATTTCAACGGCGAGCCTAAACAATTTAATCTGCCTGGCAATGTCGAAATCGTTTCCGCGTCGCTTGATTACCGCAAAAAGAGTCGTTGAGACGCCATCCGTCATGAACCAGGTTCAACGGGCTTCCGGAGGCGCCAGCGAGATAGGAGAGTCGCCCCGTACTCCGCTCCAATCCCATGCAAGGAGAGAGAGGGGTAACGCCTGATTACGCAACGGCCATAAAGACAAAGGCGCAATGCATTCATTGCGCCTTTGTGTACTATGCCAAACACGCGAAAGCTAAATCTATCAAGCACGACTTTCTACCAACAAACACGATTTTTGAAAACTTAAATGAAATCGCAGCAACCTCCGTTGATGAACGCAAACTTTCCCACTGATAGCGGCGGCGCCACGACGGCGCAGGGGCGAAGGGCTCTCAAACGTCGCCTGGCCTCGCTATCACGCTGGCTACACATTTACCTTTCGATGGCGAGCTTCGCCATTCTGCTTTTCTTCGCCGTGACGGGGCTTACGCTCAATCACGCGGAACGCTTCAGCGCGCGCCCGCGCATCGCGCAGATCAAAGGCAAGGTCGAAATCAACTGGATTAAGGCCGAGGACGCCGCCGTTGACAAGCTCGCCATCGTCGAACACCTGCGTCAGGCGCACGGCATCAAAGGCGCGCTGAGCGATTTTCGCCTCGACGAATCGGAGGCGGCGGTTTCGTTCAAAGGGCCTGGATACGCGGCGGACGCTTTCATCAACCGCGAGACGGGCGAATACGAACTGACCGAAACGCGCAGCGGCCTGGTCGCCGCGCTGAACGACCTGCACAAAGGGCGTGATACCGGGCGCGAGTGGTCGTGGCTGATTGACGCGTCGGCAGCCTTGATGACGCTGGTGTCGCTGACCGGGCTGGTCTTGATCTGGTTCGTCAAACGGCGCCGGCTGAATGGCTTGATGCTGGCGGGCGTGTGCGGCGTGGCTTGCTATTTGATCTATCTTTTTCTGATTCCTTAAAGATTTGGTTGCGGCGATACGACTCTTCAAGCATCCGCTTCGGCAGGTCCTCTTCGCCGCCGTGGCCGTGACGATCAATAACAAATCGCGGGATTCCTCATCGCGCGGGCGTTGTGTGCGGCGGGAAATGGAAGAGGACACTGAGAGATTTGCGCCGGACAGGGGAGGGATTCTTGATGACTAACGAGAATATTAAGCATACGTAGCAATTGAATACGGCCTTCTGGCCGGACTTTGTTCACTTTGCGTTTTGAAAAGTGACAAATGCAGAATCTGCGACCACGCCATAGCCTGTCGGCCGCGACTCTGCATTGCCGCCCCTTTTCAACCGTAGCCCTTGTGAAATGCGGTGTTGAGCCCGTGGAGGTTATCGGCCAGATACAGGCGGCGGCGCAGCCGCAGGGCGCTGGAGACCGCTTCGGCCCGTGCAGGCATCGGCCAGATGTGGTTTCTGGCGTAGCTATTGCTTACCTTCGCGCTGAGTCCGTGCAGGTATCGGCCAGTTGCTTGCGTGGTAGGCCCTAATGAGGAATTCAATGACCGAACCGGAGAGAATCAAAAACATCGAGGAACAAATCAACCTTGCGGGGCTGTTACCAGGCGTGGACCTGGGTTGTCTGCCGCCGGAAGAGTCGGCAAAGCTCAAGCGCGCCGCGCTCGACTTATGCAGATTCGGACATGCCCGTAGTTTCAAGGCCGGCGCCGATCACGCGATGAACACGATCGACAGCGCCATACCGCCGCTACGCAACGCTTCACAGACGCAATGGTTGTAGCGATGGCTCTCGGCGCGAATGCGCGAATACTTGCAGAAGTTCAAAAAATCGCTGCGCTCGATCCGCGCAACAGTTATCAGAAGACCGCGGCCGCGCCGCTTTCCGACTGAAGCTTTGAGCGGCAATTGGGCGATCCGCTGGCGCCGCCACCGAGAGCGCGTCATTGGTCATTCCACCTTCGCGGGGGCGGTTATTAAACAGCAAAAGCCGAGTGAGTGTTTTCGTTTCGTCACCCGGCTTGCCTACAGCTTTGAGCTTCGTTTCCTCGGCTAGTCGGCGGCTTGTTCATTCGAACAGCGTGCCGAAGGCTTCGATTGGCGCGGAATCGGAGATATTGCAGGTTGTCGCATCATGGGACATAAGTGATCATCGACATGACTGGGACTTATAGGCCTGTCCTATGAGTCCCATTAATGTTGATCCTAGGGATTATCCGAGGAGGCCAAAATGGGAAAAAGCAAAAATGATGAGAGGAAGAAGAACGGCAAGCGCTCGCGCAACGGGCGCAATGGCAATGGCCATGAATTGATCAACCGGTTGAACCGCGCGCTGTCGTTGGAATACACCGCGATGATTCAATACCTCCAGCAACAGTGCCTGGTGACGGGGCAGGAACGACAGCAATTCGCCTCATTCTTCGCCGCGTCGAGCAGCGAGTCGCACCTGCACGCGCAAAACCTGGGCAACAAGATCGTCGCGCTCGGCGGGTCGCTGACCATCGAACCGCCCAAAGTCCGCGAAGGAAAAGACCTGGCGGAGATGCTCCGACACGATCTGGAGTTGGAGCGCGTGGCGCTCGACGCTTACGTCAAAGCGTGGGAATCGGCTCAGGGCAACCCGCCGCTGGTATTCTGGCTGGAAGAGATCATCAGCATGGAGCAACTGCACGTGGACGAATTGGAGAAGCTCAACGCCGCGTATGCTTGAAAATAGGGGGGTGGGGAGTAGGGAATGGGGTGTGGTCAAGGGGCGCAGAGAAAATGAAGCCGAGCAATTTGCTTCACTCACTCCCCATACCCCATTCCCTACTCCCAACCCCCTCCGTATGTGACGAAGGCTTCGATCGGCGCGGAGCCGGAGAGTTTGCAGGGTGTCGCACTCTTGAGCCGGCGCATTTTAGAAAAAAGAGCGCATGGCTGAAGAATCTTCCCACTAAATTGCGATCTGTGGTAATGGTTGGCCGAAGTGTCACGCTGGCTTACCGAAAGAGGGCCATCAGGCTACAACGCAATTGTTGATACAGATAAATATTATTCGGAATCGAGCTTGAAAAGTTTCCATCATCAATGACGAACGATAACGATGAGCGCGCCATGTCTCCGCACTTTGTCATCCCCGTCACTTTGCCGGGATAAGAATCGGAGCCCCTTTGTCCTTCACAAAGAACACCAAGAACTTTGCTGGCTCAGTGGCGCTGGCATTTCGGCCGACCAAGTGAACATCTTCTGGCCCTTCATAAAAGGTCTGTCCAGGCCCTAGCGTCAGAGGTTTCCCTCCTCGTACCTGCATTACTACCTTACCCTCCAGCACATAGATAAATCCGTGGGCGTTGTGCCGATGAATAACATCAGATCCGCCTGGGGCATACTCCACTGTAATCATGGCGCCTTCTTTTCCAGGACATTCTGTTAGGTCCTTCGACATCAGCGGAGTTACCTTCGGCTCTTGAGTTACCAACGCGCCCGTTATCAGGCATAACAAAATCAGTATCATTTTCATTTTTTCGTCTCCTGCTTTTCACGCCCGCGGTCGATACTGGCGCATCCCAGAATGTGACCGCGAACCGATTCCACGTGTTGCTTGCGAACAGATATTGTTCAGCGGCGCCGGAAGGAACAGGGCCTAAGCCGGCGCCCGTAGGGCTGTAAGCCACTCCAAGCGGCGGGGCCGGAAGTTGAGGATTTTCCTCGCCTTTGCGTTCGATGCGCCGCGGAGCCGGGTTTGGTAATAGACGGCGTCTTCGCCGGCCGTCTCGAGCGCTACCTGTTCGGTGATCTCAGGAGGAGGAGGAGCGCCTACCAATTGCGCAAATCGAGGCAGCCAGACGCTGACCGGAGATGGATCGTCGTCCACGATGTTGTATACCCCGGCCTCCGCCGTTAGAGCCGCCACAGTGGCAAGAGCGGCATCCTCAATATGTACGAAAGACCATACGCCTTGCCCTCCTACAACAATCGGAAATTGTTGTCGCCGAACCTGCTGCGCGGCTGCGCCTTCCCGGTGATACCAGGTGTTAGGCCCATAGAAAAATCCATAACGCAGTAGTACACCTTCCATCTGTTCCGAACTCAACGTTCGCGCTTCTAACTCGGCATACATTCTCGCAAATGTCGCCACGTCGGGGCTTGCGTCGATTGCCATCGACTCAGACTCATCGGCGAGTCCTTTTCCAGGTTTCAGAAAGAAGCCGCTCGATTGCTGAAGATACCGGCGCACTCCGTAAGCCAGCGCAACCCGGTGGAGATTGCCGCCGCCTTCAAGCTTCAGCTTTGTGTCACCGGGTAAATATCTATGCATATCCGCGGGGTCTTTCGGCAAGGCCGTCAGTTGATCGATCACGATTTCAGGATCAGCCCGACGGAGCGCCCTTTCTATAGAGGGCGCCTCGAATGCGTTCGCAAGTTCGGCTGCTGCGCCTTGCTCGATAATCTTTTTCGCTCCCGCCTCGGATGATGTCATGCCTGTTACCGTATGACCCCGACGAACGAGTTCAGCGATCAGTGGCAGGCCGATTGCGCCGCTGGCTCCTGCAACAAAGATCCGCATGGACGTGCCCCCTATCTTGCATTTCCTTTTTTTACTGCTTCGCTGCCTGTATTATGCGGAGACAGCGATCACACTCATCGTTGGAACCCGCAAACTCTGTGCCGACTGCAAATGATTAGATTCGCCGGTAATTTGGTCCATAATTCGCGCCAATTTTCAGCAATTGCTGATCTTCGGCGGATCTCGGCAGGGCTTCTTTGCAGCGCCGGAAAAATATTCTTGTAAGCCAGATCGCCCGTAGCGCCGAAGAAGACCAGCGCGCCCGAGCGCAGGTTATTCATAAGTGACTTGAAAAAATCGTTGCCCACTTCTCAAAAGCTCTCGTTGAAATGATCCACACTTACAACTCGGTTACCTTTATCAAAAGTCGGGAGAGGCATAGATGACCTATATTATGTGAGGCTTTATGGTTTGGAATTTGTAAGCAACACGATGGGAGCAGGCGCTCCAAGCTTGCCAGCGGCTGGGTGGCGATGCCCGAGAGCTAAATATGGGCCAGCCAGCCACAGAACAAGCTGTCGCTCCTGAGGAGGAATATATGCCACGCGATTCATCACCGACTATTCAAGAATTCAGAGTGCGCGCAGTCCGTGTGCCGATGACAGAACCGCATCAGACTGCGAGCGGCGCCATTACCGAGTCGCCCCTGGTCCTGACCGACGTTATTACGGATAGCGGGATCAGCGGCCATAGCTTGGTGTTCACCTATACGCCCGCCGCACTTAAGCCGACTGCCGAGTTGATTCAGAATCTTGAGGTTCTGGTGAAGGGTGAAGTACTGGCGCCTGCGGAAATCGAACAGAAGCTGGCCAAGCGGTTCCGGCTGCTTGGGACGCAAGGCCTGGTCGGCATGGCGCTCGCCGCGATAGATATGGCCCTATGGGATGCGCTGGCCCGTACGCACAGCTTACCCCTCGTGCGGTTACTGGGTGGGGTAGAGAAGCCTGTCCGCGCCTATGGGGCAGTCGGATATGACGGCGTAGCAGATTGTGCGAAGGCTGCCGAACGCTGGGCGCGGCAAGGCTTCACGGGCGTCAAAGCTAAAATCGGCTACCCGACGGTGCAAGAGGATGTGGCCGTGGTGCGCGCCATGCGCAAGGCGGCCGGCGCAGATATGAACATTATGGTGGACTACAACCAATGCCTCACTCCAACAGAGGCGGTCGAGCGGCTGCGGGCGCTTGACGAGGAGGGCCTCACGTGGGTGGAAGAACCGACGCTCGCCCACGACTACGCGGGGCACGCGCTGGTTACGCGGGAGGCGCGCACACCAATTCAGTGCGGAGAGAACTGGTGGGGAACGTTGGACATGCGGCACGCCATCGAAGCGCAAGCGTCAGACCTGGTCATGCCAGACGTGATGAAGATTGGCGGGGTGACTGGCTGGCTCAGGGCCGCGGCCCTCGCGCACGCGCAAGGTCTGCGCGTTTCTAACCACCTGTGGCCAGAGATCAGCGCGCGCCTGCTGTGCTGCACCCCGACAGCGCACTGGCTGGAATACGCAGACTGGTGGAACCCCATCCTGGCGGCGCCATTGCGCGTCGAGCAAGGTATGGCTGTCGTTGATGACGTGATCGGCGCAGGGATGGACTGGAACGAAGAGGTGGCGCAACGTTTTGCAGCCTAACAACTATCTGAGGGCTACAAGTCAAGCCTCGTACGTCCAGTTGCAGCGAAGGACGCGATGCACGGTTCGTATGGGTTCCCGCGATGCCGCTCGCGGCCCCGCTGAACGGGAGCGTTAGAGAGCGTAGAGCCTATGCGTGTACTAGTTACTGGAGCCTCTGGATCAGGCGCTACAACGTTAGGTCGTGCGCTTTCTGTGCGCCTTAGCGGTTCATTTCTCGACGCGGACGATTACTACTGGATTCCAACGGATCCGCCCTACGAAGAGAAACGTGATCCTGCTGCGCGGCTTCAGCTCATTCTTGTTGACCTTCGGAAAGTTTCTTCGGCTGTAGTCGCCGGCTGCGTCAGGAATTGGGGCGATGAACTAGAAGACTCGTTTTCGCTTAAAGAGCTTACGCATCTGAAACTGAATTCGCCAACAGTATCCGGCGCGCCGAAAGCTCACGGTTCGCCATAGATACGGCGCAGCAATGTCCGGGCAGACGAAGATAGGTAGAGGTCGGAAGCCGGTCTCTCCCCGCCGCGGCCTCCCAAAGCAAAGCCGATCGCCGTCAGCATTTCTGCCGCTCTGAAAATGTTTCGCCACTATAAAGTCCGTCCCACTGAAAGACCCCCACGTAAAGGGTAGAATTGGCTTCTTGCAGTTCCTAGTAACACCAGTTACAATTCACTTTCTGTTACATATGGATAGCAAAACTTTCAAGCAGGAATGGATCCTCCTGATCCACCAATTGCCGCCTAAACCGACAAATCTGCGCGTTCGTATCTGGCGCAAGCTGCAGAGGCTCGGCGCCGTGTCGATCAAGAATTCAGTCTACGTCCTCCCCTTCAATGAAAAGACGCACGAAGATTTCCAGTGGCTCAAACAGGAGATTGAGTCGTCGAGCGGCGAGGCGACCGTCTTTCGCGCGGGCGCGGTCGAAGGGGCCACCGACACGGAGATTCGCGCCGCAATCCAAAAGGCGCGGGATGAGGAGTACGCGCATATCACGGCGGAACTGGACGGACTGTCCGGCGCGATCCGTGAGCAAAAGCGCGGCGGTCATCTCTCGGCCGGGCGGGTCGGCGCATACGAAGCCGATCTCGACAGGGTGCGCAAAGAACTCGAGCGCGTCGTCTCGATTGATTTTTTCGGCGCCGCGGGCCGTTCTCCCGCGACGGCCGCTTATGAGCGGTGCCACAAGGCTCTCCGCGCCTCGCAAAACCGCCACGAGCGACTGGCGAAATCGAGCCCGGCGAAAGTCTCGGCTCCAGACCTGGCGCAGTACCAGGGGCGTCTATGGGTGACGCGCCGCAACCTGTTCATTGATCGCCTGGCCTCGATCTGGCTCATTAAGCGGTTCATTGATAAGCGGGCACGCTTCTCCTTCGTCGCCGAGGGGGGGAGTGTCGAAGGCGGGATCGGCTTCGATCTATATGGGGGAGAGTTCACGCACCGAGGAGAAGATTGCACCTTCGAGACCATGATCAATCAGTTGGGCCTGAGTGGCGATGCGGGTCTGCGGCAAGTGGCTGAAATCGTCCACGACATGGACCTCAAAGATGACAAGTTCCACCGGTCTGAGGCCGCCGGGCTCAATCTAGTGATTCGCGGATTGGCCGAACTGCTCAAAGATGACCGGAAGCTGGTCGCGCAATCCATTCCGATCTTCGACGGTCTTTATGAACTGCTCGGACGGAATCAAGAGAAATCAAAAGGGGGAGAGAATGGCAAGAAGCGATCCCAAAATCGCGCAGCCAAGCGCGGCCGGCGAGCCGCGCGAAAGTGATCTCCGCCGTGCAGGGCGGAGCGTCTCTTTCGCGGAGGCCTTTCGCTTCTGGGTCAAGCTGGGGTTCATTTCCTTCGGTGGCCCGGCCGGTCAGATTGCGATCATGCACCGTGAGCTGGTCGAGCGGCGGCGCTGGTTGAGCGAAGAGCGATTTCTGCACGCGCTCAACTACTGCATGCTGTTGCCCGGTCCTGAGGCCCAGCAGCTTGCCATTTATATCGGCTGGCTGCTGCACCGGGTCCCGGGAGGCGTCATCGCCGGGGCCTTCTTTGTCATCCCTTCGATCTTCATCTTGCTCGCCCTCTCTTACATCTACGCGGCCTACGGCAATGTTCCCGCTGTCGCCGGCGCGCTGGCCGGGTTCAAACCGGTGGTCGTCGCGATCGTCGTCGAGGCCGTCTTGAAGATCGGCCGCCGCGCTCTCTCGGCGCGCGCGCATTACCTGATCGCCGCGGCGGCATTCATCGCAATCTACTTCTTCCACACCCCCTTCCCATTCATCGTTCTGGCCGCGGGGCTGCTCGGGCTCATCGGCGCGCGGCTCTGGCCGGTAGTGTTCGCCAAAGCGCCCATGACGGCCATGGCCGGAAACAATCGCTCAAACGCCGAAGGACAAACGGGGAATCAGGCCCCGATTGTCATTGATAACCACGCGCCGCCGCCGGCGCACACGCTCCCGTCGCGCGGCCGCGCCGTGCGAACGATTCTGTTGGGAGTCGCGATGTGGGCTTTGCCGTTCGCGGCTCTGGTGGCATTCCGGGGCTGGAGCAGCCTGCATGCGCAGGAATACCTCTTCTTCACGCAGGCGGCGCTGATCACTTTCGGGGGGGCTTACGCGGTGCTCGCATACGTGACGCAGGCCGCGGTCGGGGCCTACGGCTGGCTGTCGCCCTCGCAAGCGGTGGACGGGCTGGCGCTGGCGGAGACCACGCCCGGTCCGCTGATTATGGTCCTGCAGTTCATCGGTTTCATGGCCGGATGGAATCATACGGAGGGCTTGACCCCGACGCTCAGCGGCGTCATGGGCGCTTTGGTGACAACCTACGCCACCTTTCTCCCTTGCTTCTTCTTCATTTTTCTTGGCGCGCCCTACATCGAGGTGTTGCGCGGCAATAAGGATCTGACCGGCGCGCTCACGGGCATCACCGCCGCTGTGGTCGGCGTGATTCTGAATCTCGCGCTTGTCTTCGGCGCGGCGGTGATCTGGCCGCATGGGTTGTCGGGCGGAACGAACTGGTTCGCCGTAATCATGAGCGGCGCCGTTTTTGTCGCGCTCTATGGGTTCAAGGCCGATGTGTTATGGGTTGTGCTTGTCGGCGGTCTGATCGGACTGGCGCGAGCATTGTTGAGCGGGTGAGGTGGGGAGCGCTGGCTGTAACAACCTGCAAACGACAAACGGAGGCGGAAATATGCCGGAATTTGACGGTCATGAAAAAAGACTCCTGTTAATCAGCAACTCGACGCTCTACGGCGGCGGCTATCTCGATCACGCTGAGAAAGAGATAAGAAACTTTCTGGGGGCAGCTCGCCGCGTTTTGTTCATTCCCTTCGCGCAACGCAACCAGGACGCCTATGCCGCACTGGCGCGCCAACGGTTGGCGGCGATGGGCTACGAGACGGATTCCGCGCATGAAGCCTCTGACCCGAGACGAGCTGTGAGCGCGGCGGAGGCAGTATTCGTGGGCGGGGGCAATACGTTTCGGCTCCTGAAAGGCCTTTACGATTTTGAACTGCTGCCGCTGTTCCGCCGGAGAGTGGCCGAAGGCATGCCTTATCTCGGATCGAGCGCCGGTTCGATTGTCGCCTGCCCGACGCTCAAGACGACGAAAGACATGCCGGTCGTCCAGCCTCCTTCCTTCGACGCGCTGGGTCTCGTCGCCTTCCAGATCAGCCCGCACTACCTGGACCCTGACCACGGCTCGACGCATATGGGAGAGACGCAGGAAGAGCGGATCAATCAGTATCTCGAAGAGAATCACGCGCCGGTGGTCGGTCTGCGTGAAGGCACAATGCTCCGCGTCGAGCATGAGTCCATAGCGCTGAAAGGCATTACCGCGGCCCGAATCTTCCGCAGAGGACAGGCTCCCCTTGAGGTCGAACCTGGATCGAATCTTGCGGAACTGCTCTAATTTCACACTGTTAGTAACAAGGATGGAGGAAATTGATGAAACCCATGGAAACATTACTGCTCAAGCGCGGAGACGTGACTGCGCTGCTGGGTCTCGATGAATGTATTACGGCGGTCGAGCAGGCTTTCAAGTTATATGCTGAAGGCCAGACGTTGCCGCCGGGCGTCCTGGGCGTCCACGCGCGCGACGGCGGGTTCCACATCAAAGCCGCGGGGTTGAAACTCGCCCGGACTTACTTCGCAGCGAAGGTGAATGGAAACTTCTTTAGGAACGCGGAGCGTTACGGAATGCCCAACATTCAAGGGATCATCATGCTCTGTGACGGGGAGAACGGCTACCCGCTGGCCCTCATGGACTCGATTGAAATCACCATTCTCCGAACCGGGGCGGCGACTGCCGTGGCGGCCAAATACCTTGCCCGCGATGACGCAAAGGTGGCCACTATTTGCGGTTGCGGCAATCAAGGGCGAATTCAACTCAAGGCGCTCATGAAAGTGCGCGCCGTCGAACGGGTCTATGCCTTCGACCTCGACCACGCCCGGGCCGAGCGGTTCGCCGTCGAGCTTTCGGACGAACTGAGTATCGAAGCGCAGGCGGTCCGTGATCTGGCGTCGGCCGTTCGGCAAAGTGACGTCTGTGTTACCTGCACGCCGTCAAGACAGTTCTTTCTAAAGCGAGAGGACGTGTCCCCGGGAACCTTCATCGCGGCCGTCGGCGCCGACGATGAGCGGAAGCAGGAGTTGGACCCACGTCTGTTCGCCGGACACAAGGTCGTGGTTGATCTGCTGGAGCAGTGCGCTGCCATCGGAGATCTTCATCATGCCCTGGATCAAGGATTGATTACGAGGGCGGACGTGCATGCGGAGCTCGGCGAGGTGGTCGCCGGCAAAAAGCCGGGCCGCACATCACGGGATGAAATCATCATCTTTGATTCTACGGGAACGGGGTTGCAGGACGTAGCGGCCGCGGCGCTGGTGTATGAGACGGCGGCGGCCGGGTCTCATTTCGCATTGAATTTTGCGGAGTGAGGCAGCCGCGCTTGAGCGAATTCCTCGCCATGATTTTGACAGGAAAACATCTGACGGAGGTTTGACCATGAAATGGATCACTCGCACAGGAATTCGGGTCAACCGGACCGCCACCTGCTGGCTCATCCGCCGGTTTCTCGATCCGGAGGCCGAGTTCCTATTCGTACCGGCGGAGCAGGTAGCCGAGTTGCAGGAGGCGAGCGGCGCGACGGGCTTCGACGCCCCCGGCGCCACTTACCCGCATCGCGACCCGGACGGACGTTGTTCCTTCGCCGCGCTCGTGCATGAGAGACTCGCCGAAGATCCGGTCCTCCTCGAGATGGCGCGAATCGTGCAGGCCGCCGACTTTAAGGAGCAGTTGGACACGCATCCGGCGGCGCGCGGCCTGGAGTTGATCAGTCGGGGGTTTCCGCTGGTAACGAGCGCGGATGACGAAACCGCTCTGCGCGCTTCGTTTCTCTATGACGCGCTCTACGCCAGCATCAAGGATAGTGAGGTCTAACTTGGTTCGATCAAGAATGTAATCGGATCGGAATGATGGCTGTGATCGTTTCTGAGATCCTTCGATCCCAGAAACGATCACAGCGATGTAATGCGATGTTTAATGAGGCTTACGTTCTGTCAGCTAGGAGAGCCTTTGAGAAGTAGCGGCCGGCATCGAGCGCGTTCTCAATAATCGCCGCATGGGCTCGACAAATTGTGGGAGCCAACTTTGAGGATAGGAATCAATCTCACCGGCGACACCGAATGTACAGGTCTCCTCAAGTTCGGCCCGAACGAAAGTCCCTCGCATTCGATCCCAAAATGTGAAGAACGTCCCGAAATTCCGATCCTCCGTTTCTGGAACGTGGTGCAAGCGGTGAAGGCGTGGAGTAATCAGGATCGGTTCCAGAAACCGCAGGTTCAATCTGAGGTTCGAATGATTGAGCATCCCCCAGGCCGTAAAAAGACCTCCGGCTAAGACGACAGCTTTGATCGGGAATCCGGCAATGATGAGCAGAGTAGGGGCGATTAACCGCCGCAGCGCCTGCTCCACGATATGTGAGCGGAAGGTGGCGAGCCAGTCCAGCGTGCGGCTTGAATGGTGAACTTTGTGAAATTCCCAGAGCGCGCCAGAGCGGTGAAGTAGGAAATGGACAAGGTAGTTGCCGAGATCAATCGCGACCAGAGCCAACGGCGTGGTTGCCCATAAGGGCACGTTGGCTTCGGCCAACCGCGGTATCCCCCAGGAGTCGCCCAACCATTGCGAACTCGACGCCACATATGCGACCACCAGCGATCCGCCCGCAACGAAACCGGTCAGTAGGTAGAACGTGTCACTGGCGAAGTAGCGGCGGAACAGCGGGGAAGGGCGAAAGCGGAGTCGCGAGAAACGTTCGACCGCCGCGAGCAAAAGCGCCGTGATGCCGATAATTGTCGTCATAATTCTCCTTTGATGAGTAGGATCTGCGACTGTGCGCAAGTTTACTTTTCAATGCGATGATCTGTAACGCCTTCAACACATGAAGGCGTCAATCAGCGCGGCCAAACGTTCAGGTTGATCTTCCGGGACGAAGGTATATGAGTCTTCAATGCGTTCCAGCCGCGCGTCGGGAAATATCTCGCTCAATCGCTGCGCGTGCTCGAATGGGAAAAGGCGATCCTCCGGCGCCCATGCGAGAAGGACGGGCTTTTTGAAATCGGTCAGCCTGGTCGCCGCCGCCAGCGTGAAACGCGGCGAGATGCCTTTGAGCACTTTGCGCACTTCACTCCGTACGGCGGGGTTGGAGATAACAGGACCTACGTAGGCGTCAGACACAACGCGTTCGAGCGGACGTTTAGTCAAAAGTCCGAATGCGTTAGGCAGGCTTCTTAAGGCTGGCCACCGCATTGCCTGCGCCGTCAGAAAGACAAAACCGGGAATGTGCGCCCCCCACTGCAAGTATCGGAACGTGGGCGGTAGGAAGTTGTCGAAGGCGTCGCAATTAGTTAACACGAGTCGCGCGATACGCTCCGGATATTCCGCGGCGACGATTTGGCAGAGCGCGCCTCCGGTGTCGTTCCCTACAAGAGTGGCAGGCCCGAGTCTGAGCGCCGCCAAAAAGTCCGCAATCAGACGAGCCAGCCCGGGCGGGCTGAGATCCGCGTCAGAATTGAGCGTCACGTTGTGTGAGCCGAGAGGCCAGTCGGGCACGATACAGCGGTAATGTTTGGCGAGTCGTGGCGCCACTTTGCGCCACAGGGCGCCATTCACCAACAAACCGTGCACAAACACTACAGGCGCTCCGGTTCCAAATTCGCGGTAACAAACAGACCCTTGTGGAACTCGTACGCATCGATAATTTTCGTTTAGGTCAGCGGCCATGTCATTCCTCCGAGTGAACACTGAATGAATAATTGAGACCGCGAGTTTGTCTTATCACCGTTAGTGGCGCAATTATCTATTAGGTAGCGGGGCCATTACCTGCGAGGTAATGGCCGCAAGCTCACCATCGTGCAATTCTGAAAGTGCGGAAGGAAGAATAGATGACCGTCGTGAAGACAAACACATTCGGGGAGCTACTACGCAGTTGGCGGCTGACGCGTCGCGCCAGCCAGCTCGAGCTCGGCATGGAAGCCGGAGTGTCGGCGAGGCATATCAGCTTCGTCGAGACGGGGCGGGCGAACCCGAGCCAGGAGATGGTAATTATCCTTGCGACAGTGCTCGACGTACCGTTACGCGAACGCAACCTTCTACTACACGCGGCAGGCTATGCGCCGTTATATAGCGAAACCAGCCTGGATGACCCACAGATGGCGCA